>DFFQ01000215.1 GCA_002371025.1 Lachnospiraceae bacterium UBA3772
ATCTTCTGTACTTGGATTCATAGTCTGTCCGCCAGAAATAACAAATGAAGTTCCCAACTCATTAAATATCTCTATTATTCCTTCACCAGCGCCAACCTGGATAAAGCCATATTTTTCATTAGGTTCATTAATTGCAGCACTGTTTTTTTCTTCATTCTTACGAGCTTCCTCTACTTCACTGGCAAGTACAACTCTTTCCTTATGCTCTTCCCTCATATTATCAACTTTCATACGGGTAAGCTGACCTAATGAAAGACCACGTTCAAAAGCAAGACCTGGATGATCAGTATGCACATGAATCTTAACAAGTTCATCATCAGCAACGCATACAACCGAGTCTCCTATAGAAAGAAGATAATCCTTTAACTCATCCACCTGCTGATCCATAAGAGGCTTTTCCAATAAAATGATAAATTCAGTACAGTAACCATATTTAATGTCAGCTGTAGAAATATTATCATTACCACTGCCTACTGACATCTTATTATCTATGGTTTTCTCATTACCTGACTCATTTTCACCACTTTCATTAAGTGCAATATCCAACCCTTTAAGAGCTGCAAGAACACCTTTAAAGAAAGTCATAAGACCCATTCCACCTGAATCTACAACACCAGCCTCTTTAAGAACAGGAAGCATTTCTGGCGTGTTACTAAGTACTTTATCGCCATATTCAATAACTTCTTCAAGAAAAGCTATTATATCAATCTCAGGATTAAGAGTAATAAGGTCTTTAGCCTTATGAGCCATACCCTTGGCAACAGTAAGAATAGTTCCTTCCTTTGGCTTCATTACAGCATGATATGCTGTTTCTACAGCATGCTGAAAGCCTTCTGAAAGTTCAATTGCACCAAGAGTCTCTTTACCCTTAACTTCTTTACTAAATCCTCTGAAAAGCTGAGAAAGGATAACACCGGAATTACCTCTGGCTCCACGAAGAGAACCTGAAGATACCGCACTGGCTATCTGATCCATAGTTGGATTTTTAAGGTTGTTTATCTCAGTTACAGCAGCCATTATAGTAAGAGTCATATTAGTACCTGTATCCCCGTCAGGAACAGGGAAAACATTCAGTTCATTAATATACTCTTTCTTATTACTCAGATTGTAAGCACCTGAAAAAAAAGCTCTCTTAAAATTATCAGCATTGATCATATTTATCGTCAAATCAGTAAATCCTCCGAATTTATTAACTGAATCAATCAGTCTATTACTCTTACCCCTTCAACGAACACATTAATATTCTTTACCTTCATATTTGTATAATCTTCTACCTGATACTTAACAGTATCCATAAGATTCTTAACAACTGTTTTTATACTTACCCCATAAGAAACGATTATATGAAACTCGATTATAAGCTCATTATCCTCGTTAACCGTAACATTTACACCGCGGCTTACGCTTTCTCCCTTGAGAAGTTTTGCAAGACCATCTCTCATAGAAATAGTTGCCATTCCGACAATACCGAAACAGTTAAGAGCCGCATGACCAGCAAAGCTTGCAACCACTTCAGTATCAATGGAAATGTTGCCATTATCATTACTAAAACCTGCCACGTCTTTTCCTCCTTTTATATAAATTCGTAACGAAAATCATAATCTATCGAACCAGTTTATTATACACCAAATAGACACAAAAAAAAAGAAATCAAAGACTTTAAGTCTCTGATTTCTTTTTTGTACGATCCTAGAATCAAACTATGCTCTTTCTACCTTACCTGATCTTAAGCAAGATGTGCATACATAGATAGTCTTAGGTGTTCCTTCAACTGTTGCTTTAACTCTCTTGATGTTAGCGTTCCAGATTCTATTAGATCTTCTATGAGAATGACTCACATTGTTTCCAAAATGAGTAGCTTTTTCACAAAAATAACACTTAGCCATGCTTCGGCACCTCCTTATACTTTACATATATTTGCCTTTACAGGCTCGCAACAAAAGTTATATTAACAAAAAAAGCAAGCCAATGCAAGCAAAATTTTATATTTTTTTAAAAACTTTTAAAACTCTGTATCTGAAAGATTATCAATGGCATCACTTACAGCCTCTGCCTCGGCTTTTGATGCAGGATTCTTCTTCTTATCGATGATAGTCTTAACCTTATCAGTAACCTGAGGAACCATACCAATAACCTTTGAAAGAGCATTTTCTTCAGCTACAGGAACAATTCTTATATCTCCGTTCTTAATAACGATAACAGATGAAGGAGACATCTTTCCTCCCATTCCGCCACCGCAATTATTCTGTCCTAATGCTCCGGCTCCAACACCAAAATTCACATCCACCAAAGGAATTATGGTTGTATCCCCTACATTTATAGGATCCCCAACAACTGTTTTAGAAGTAAGGAATGCATCCATACCTTTAAAAAGTGAATTTACTGTATTATTAAAATCATTCTTTCTCACATCATTTGCCATTATATATATCCCCTTCCATTATCATATTCAAATTCTTACATCATAAGGACAAAATCCTTAGATCTTCTTTGCAAGATTTATAGTTCTCTTTGTATCTTTCCTTAAATATAATATCAAAAATCTTATGGCTGTAGGCCCGATCATAATGGAACCTTTAAAATCCATGTCCATATTAAATACTTTATTATAAAAATCTGGTTCTATCACTAACCATTTACCATAAAATGGATAAAACATAGCAATCTTACCAAGCCATACACCTGTATCTGCAGCATTGCTTAGTCCAAACTTTACAAAGCCGTGACCCTTACGAGGTTTAATAGCCTTAAGTACCTTCCCTAAAAACTTTATACCACGCTTAATGGTGCGCTGTGTAAAATCCTTATTAAGGAACTGCTCAACATGATCAGTTTTCTTTTCAATACTTCTTAACTTATCCCCTATCTTATCAAGGGTTTCGGCCGCTTTATCTGTAATCTTATCAAGAAAATCATAAACCTTATCCACTGGATTTTTTTGATTTTCTTCTATTTCTTCTAATTCTGTAGCTGCTACAGACTCTTCAAACACTACAGATTTAGCAGACTCAGTAGATTCATTCAGATTTATTATTCCAGCAGATTCATCCGGTTCTTCAGACTTCTCAAACATTTCAAAAGCGTTCTTAGAAATGCCCTCAATACTTTCCAAAGGATTTTTTGGTAAAGATTCATCCAGATTTTCTAGATTTTCTAGATTTGCCAGATTTTCACTATTTTCTATCTCTTCTTTATCCTTCTTCGACTTGTTTTTATTCTTTTTTTCACTATCCAGTAAAGTAAAGAATAAAACCTTTGCCTTATATTTTAAGCCATCTTCTTTTTTATAATCTCCCTTTACCGTGGCTATAAGCCATCTTACTTTAAAATCAGCCGACTTTTCTTCTTCATTAAATACACCCTTGATCCTGTAATGGACAGGAACAAATAAAACAATAAGTACAAGAAGAAGTGCAAGTCCCAGTATAAGGATTATGATATCAAGAAGGATCCTAAGTATTAACAATACTACTCCCATTTTTTACCCCTGCAAATTCTCCATAGCCTTTTCTTTAACTTCTGCCTTCCTTAAGTATTCAAAGTAAGCCTTTGAATCCAATGGAAAATGCAACGTGATCATATCATTTATCATGTCAGTCACAAGCTCCTTAGCTTTCGCCTTAGAAGATGCGATTCCCATTATAAAGATCTTATCATCAACCGTTCTATAATAGTGCTGCAACATTTCATCATATTTGTAGATTTCAAATAATCCATGCTTATAGATTGGCAATGTTACAATGAAAATATCTTTAGCCGGGGACAAGCGTGTAATCTTATTATATACCTTATTAAATTTTCTATCGCTTTCTATATCTGTATATATATGCGCCGAAAAATTCATACAACCCCCACCTAAAATAATCAGTTACCTGAGATAATTCCTTCAATTATTCTTGAACATGCTGTAAGTTCTGAATCATCTCCACAACCTGAAAGCGCATATTCAAAATAATCCTTAATCTCCTGCTGAGTATTAAAGAATACCGGCATCATTGAAAGAACCTTTGACATGATACTTCTCTTCTCAAACTTGGAAATATCAGCAAATCTCTTATCAAACTCAGCAAATAATTCTTCCTTTAATTTTGCAAGATATTCATCATCTGTTGGATCTAATACAACTGTAACATCCTCATCAAGATCAATAAACAGTGATGTTGATGTAAGTTTATCGCATTTAAGAAGGAGAGCAAAACCATCTGTTATCTCCTTATTTGATGTGAATTCATCTCTATAGTCCTTATAAAGCTCATCTAACTTGCCATCAATAAATGAAAGTGTAGAATAAGCATTTTCCTGAGCGCCTTCAAGCTTAACAAAAAGAGGATCAAATTCTTCTGCAGCCTTATAGATATCATCAGCTTCAATGATCTTCTTTAAGATTATTGTTGCAGTTTCATATTCTATTCCAAGATACTCTTTTTTAAGCTTATTACCTGTATAAAGAATAATAAGCGCGTCATTTATAACTTCTTCAAGCATAAGATAATCTGTAACAGCTTCATTTATATCATCTGATGCTTTATACATCTTATCAGTAAGGGCTTCGAACTGCTCTACTGTGATTTCTTTATAATCAGCATGAGATAATTCATCATATACCTTATAAAGATCTGGATAAAGCTCTGTAAATCCTTCTGGTTTTGTAATAAGAGCTGCTTCTAAAAGTGTATCCGCAAAGCTTCTTACTGCACTCTTCTCACCACCCTTATAAATATTAAGGGATGTAGACATGATGTCATAGAATCTCTGCTTTGTCATACGAACAGGAAGTTCAGCGATAAACTCCTGAATCTTTGTATTCACCATAACTTTATCCTTATCAGCAAATACGAAATTAAACATTTCTGCTGCAAGGGCGTCTGTATCAACAAACTCTTCCAAATCATTTGTAAGAAGAGGTTTCTTTCTATCAAGGATATGATCATAAATCTGTAAAGCATCAGTATATGATGTAAAAATCTTCATCTTAGCTGTAACTGCATCACGGATAGCTGTGATCTTATCAACCGTTTCCTTATTTACTTCTTTACCTGAAAGAACTGTTTCATTTAAAGATGTTTCAATTTCTTTAATATAGCCTTCAATCTCAGGCTTTCTCTCAGAATCAATATCATTTACCATTTCTTTTAATGTAAAGAAATTAAGAGATAACTTTATTGTTGCGTAATTACCGAAAGCTGTAGCAAGTATATCCTGATACTTAATAAGATTTGCCTCTCTATCTCTATCAGCTTTAATATCTGTAACAACAATCTTTATATCTTTTTCCATATTTTCCATGTATATATATCCTTTTATTATCTTAAATTTTTTCTATATTCCACTCAGATTTTATTGCTTATGCTCATGAGTAAAGATATGGTCTGAGCAGTATTCATAATTCCCATTACATTTTGAGCAATAACGGAATTCTAAATTTGGATTGTCCAACTCAGTTCTGCCGCATATCGCACATCTATGCATAGGCTGTCTTTCGTTAGAAGAATTATTTCTTCCAAAATCAGGCTTTATAACATTATCCGTTCTTCTACTCTTAATCTGACGGGTATTAAATGGATTATTATTTTTACTGCCACTCATTTTCTTATTAAAATTTCTCTTTCGAACCATCTGATGAACACTGTAACCTTTACGATTCATGTTTATAAAGAAAAGAATCATAAATGGTATTATGGAACAAACTATCATCGTCCTAAATGTTGGAATTGGATACTTATAAAAATCATGAGCCAGATACAAAAGCTCAAAAAAAGCTAAATACTTAATCTTAATTGGTATTAAGAAATAAAGCATTATAGTAAGATCTGGTAAAATGATCGCAAGTCCAAGATACATTGATAAAGTAAGGTAAGCTGAACAGTTTAATGGAAATTTGTTAAATTCCGCCTCAGATATCAGCATTCCTAAAATATTAACCAAATTATCCTTTTTAGCAGAGATCAATGCAGCTATTATAATGCCTGCGTCCATAAGGATTATTGTACCAAAGATATAAAGGTTAAGCATAAACTTACCCCAGACTGCCTCTAGTCTTATACCAATACGATAATAAAAGTAAATAGCAACCGGCGTTAATATCATCCAGAATCCGCTTGTAGCAAATGGCGTAATAAAAATCCAGGTGATAAGTCTCCAATATTCATGTTTATAAATGATATTATAAGGCACCATTTCACAGAATTCAGTTACCTTAAGAAAAAATTTAGATGGAAATGCCCCGAGAATAAAACCTATTGTAAGGCAGATTGCTATTATAAGAGGCAGATTTGGAATTGCAAATCTGTAAAGTTTTCGTTCGATTTTATCTATAAGTCTCATCATTTGTCCCCTTTTAGCATAAATAATAATGCATCTCATAGACACACATAAGATATGATAATATAAATGGCAAAAAAACTCAAGTAATGATGAAAAGGCTATAAAAACGTCGGGATACGTTTTCACAGCCTTTAAGTAAGGATTTCATATTAATTAATTGCTTCAAGGGGTTTCACTTTAACCGCAAATCTTGAAGGAAATATACCTGCCAGTATTGATACTATTATGGTTACAACGATAGCTCCCAGCACTATCTTCCAGTTGATACCTATGATTCTGCTTTCTTTTGAGAGACTCATAATTTTTGCTAATCTTGGATTTAAGATTAGGCTCAAAAGAAAAGATAATAAAACTCCTATGACACCACCAATAGCCCCAAGTAAACCAGATTCAAAAAGGAACATAAATACAATATCATCTGAATCTGATCCTATCATTTTAAGGAGCCCTATCTCTTTTATCCTGTCATACACTGCTGTTACCATGGTATTAACTATGCCAATAATAGCAACTACCGCTGCAACTGTTCCAATAACAGCCAGAATGATCTGAACCTTAGTGATCATATTTTCTGTGTCTTCTATGATTTCAATATTACTATCCACCATAAATCCCATTTCATTTATAGCATTGCTGACTCTTTTGGCATTCTCTACAGTATCAACACGAACTATTAAAGAATCATAAACCCACATAGGATAAGGCTTATCATCCTTATCTTTAGGCTGTCCCGGAACACATCCATCAACCATTTGACGTTTAAGAAACATTTTTAATGTATCTATATCCGTATATAGATCATAGTCATACGGATCAGCTGTTATACCTGATATACTTAATTTATACTGTGATTCATATGTAAACCTTTTCCCCACCTGCGGCTCTTTTCCTGCGGTGGAATCTTTATATTTAATAGACTTTGTGGAACTAAAGAGTGCCTGTTTAAATCCTCCGCCACATAAAATCTCTGGCCTTGAACCATTTGAACAAGGTAATTCACCTTCTGAAAGTCCTAAATCCTCCATATATTCTCTGGTTACCCCGTAAATAGGACCATAATAGCCATATCCATTAAGTTCCATAGTTCCAGAACCATCCAACATAGGGAAAACCTGCTGTACATCTTCAAGTTTGCTTATCTTTTCAATGGTTTTATCAGTTATTATCCTGTCTTTTCTTCTGTTATCCTGACTTGTTACATATATATCAACACCTGGATTATTCTTTTTTAATTCCGAAAGAACTGCGGTTTTATAACCTATACCGATTGATATCATGATAACCAAAGACATTACCCCAATTACTATACCCGAGATTGTAAGACATGTTCTTAACTTTTTAATTTTCAAATGATTAAAGCTTAGTCTTAAAAACATTTTCATATCATTCAAATTCCTTTGATATCCTGCGTCTATAGTTAATTCTTCTTACTAAAAGACTTCCAATAACTATCAGAACTAAAACACCTATAATGATACCGATCCAAATTCCATTACCTTTCTTTTTAGGGCCTTCCTTAACTGTGATAATATCTGAATAATCCTGTTCCATTACATTTATAACCCCTGAAACACCAAGTCGGTATTCTTCTGTGTATTTATTCCCATCTTTATCTTCATAATTAACGTACAGCTTATTAATCCTGTCGCCTCTTCCCAATGCTATAGTCTTTGTTATAAGATCGATATTCGCACTTTTCCCAACTTCAATGGTTCCAATATACTGATTTGATTCTGTAATATTTTCACCTTTACAAATAGCTTCAACATTATAAATCTCAGAATTACCAATATTATTTACATTAGCAACTATTTCAATATTATCTCCGAGACGTATATCTTCTTCTATGATATATGCTCCATAAATCTTTGCCCTTGCTTCATATGAAACCGGGATATAGATCTCATCCACATTTTCATAGCTGCCATTCCAGTTCTCATATTCAGTTTTTATTGTTATCTTATAAGCATTTTCCTTCAACCCCTTATCTGCTTTTAATGTAAATGACAGAGTCTCTTCTTCTTCCCCATAAATCTCATCAATATAAGCTGTTCCTGGGCTATTTACCGGAAGAAACTGAGCATTATCTGATGAAATCTTACACTTTATGTTAGATACTCTGTTTAATGCAGTATTTTTCAGGGTGAATGTTAAATTAAATGTATCTCCTGGATAGATTTTTTCTTTATCAATAGAATAATCAGAAACCATAAGTCTTGGTGTGTCTGCATTTACTTCTTTAATTTCTTTACAAAGCACACATGATAAAATGATCATTACTGAAAATAAAAATATTAACAATCTTTTTTTCATCATTAACCTCCCCATCATTAAATAGAATCACAAGACAGTTCTTTAGCCACATCCAGCCTCATGTTCTTTACATATTTATAATTCGAATAAATATATGCCAAAGCTGAAAAAACCAGACCTAAAACAATAGCCCATATAGCCAAAGAAAATTCAACGTAAAATACATATTGAATAACCGCATAATACAACCACAAATGAACTATTATTCCTAACGGAATTCCGAATAATACAGCTCTAAACCATACTATGAAGCCTTCCAGCATAACCGTTTTATATAAGCTTTTTTTAGTCATTCCAAGAGCTCTTAACTGAGCCATTTCATTTGTCCTGAGACGAAGATTACTTCTTGTTATAATTATAGAATTAATAATATTAATTAAAATAAAAACTAAAACAATACTTATAAAAGCAACTACTTTTAAAGCCTCGTCTATAATCTTCGGAACGTCGTAAATATAACCTGACTTAAAAGATTGGAAATAGTACCTGTCAGTGCCTTCACCTTCAATCTCATAATCTCTATCTAACTTTGATAATCCAGAACTAAAGTAATTATCAATATGAACTATAAATCCAGAATAATCATTAGAATTACACTTAAATAAATCAAAATAATTATCAGTAGTCATTATCAACCTAGGCGCATCTGTATAAATATTTGCATCCCTCTCCACAATTCCTTCTATAACAAGTTTCTTTGTATATCCTTCAGCTCTTAATTTCTCAGCTAATTTTGCTACAGGACCATAGTAAGACACAAATCCAGGCTTATCATCTCTGTTAATTTCTTCTGCAATTCTATTTCTAAGAATAACAGGATCAACTATCTCTATCTCATCTCCAACCTTATAATCAGTAAATCTATATTCTTTTTCTTCAGGAAGAAGTCTGTCATAAATATAACTATTACGATTTTCACACCGTCCATAATTAACCAGAATTACCCCATTTTCTGATATATCCATAGTTCCATCTATAAGATATTCTTCATTTCTTTTATAATCATTTTCATCATACGCAACAATTGACATATTCAAAAGATTATATTCCGTTTCATACCACTCCCCTTGTTCAGGATCATTAATCTTATCAAGATGCAAAAGTACACTATACGGTGTATAGGTTTCATTTAAATATTCTTTATCTATATGCTTGAACAAATCTGAACTTTGCTTAAATAAAACATACTCATTATAAAAATATTTTAATTCTCCAATACCCTTTGTATTTTTAACAACTTCCATGATTTCCCTTGAAGGAATGTTAGATTTCATTTCTTCAAAACTCATGAATTTATAATAATCATTAGAAACAATATAATCCTGATAATATCCATACTTTGAATTGACCAATTTCATATATTTAACAAAGCCATCAACAAGGCCACCCACAGCTACAACTACCACCAATCCAAAAGTTATGGATAATGTTGTTTTTATAGTTCTTATATTATTTCTCTTTAAATTCTTATATGCATAATCCCCCTCAATGCCAAATAATAGCTTCCAAATTCCACTATCTCTTTTTTTAAGTTTCCTTTGTTTTATCTTTATATTTGCACTTAATGCTTCCACCGGAGAAAGATTTACAATATATTTCATTCTTTCTCTTACGATAAAGAAAAGGTCAAAATAAAACTCAGCATATACAATTATAAAAGGAAGGAAATTAAAACCAACGGGATATCCTCTTCTAAAACTCATCAGAGAACTTAAAACAAATGCTAAAACACATCCAATAGTTATTCCTATGGTTTCTATCATAAATGCTTCATGTAAAATGATCTGCTTTATCTCTTTTTTAGTAGCACCTATACATCTTAAATTTCCATAATCTTTAATTCTTTCAATTGCCGATAATTGCATACTGTTTCTAATGTATCCAACTCCAATTATCGTAATGATATATGAGACTATTACAGCAAGTAATACAATGATATTACCTTCATTTGCGATATCCTGACCGTAAGTCCATGCAAGTTCTTCATTTATCTCTGCTTTAACACTGTATTCTTTTGTAAGCTTATTTTTATAATAGTTGATAAGTAATTTATTCTTTACATTAATATGCAATGCATCCTCTAAAATTGGTTCTCCATCTTCTTTAAACCCCGCAATTTCAGTACCTACATATCCTGATTCAACAAAATTCTGATCAATAATCTCTTTTGCCGTTTTCTTATCAACTCGAGTTATAAGGATTTCATAATCACCTTGTTCTCTTACTTCTTTTCTAATACTTCTTACCCAGTTAAAAGTAATATTTAGAATTGAAAATATACAGATAACAACAAGTGCTGTACATAATATCGTAAAGATATTTCTTTTTTTATTCTGATTAAAATATTTATTCCCAAGTTCTTTATAATGATCCATATTTTTCCCCTACTCTTCAATCTCTCCATCCTTTATCTTGATTATCCTGTCTGCTTCTCTTGCAAGATCCATATTATGAGTAATAATAACAAGAGTCTGTCCAAGATCATGAACAGATTTCATAAGAAGATCCATAACTTCTTTACCATTTTTCGAATCCAGGGCACCTGTAGGTTCATCTGCAAGAATCAAAGTAGGATTATTAGCGAGCGCTCTTGCAATAGCTGTTCTTTGCTGCTGTCCACCAGATAATTCTCCCGGAAGATGTTTTCTTCTATCAGAAAGTCCCAAAAGATTTATAATATGATCCAGATATTCCTTATCAGGTTTTCTATGATCAAGAAGCACCGGAAGATTGATATTTTCTTCAACTGTAAGTACGGGTATCAAATGATAAGCCTGAAATATAAAACCCACTTTTCTTCTTCTGAATATACTTAATTCGTCATCATTATATCTTGTGATCTCTTTACCATCTACAATAATGGTTCCGTCAGATGGATAATCAACTCCGCCAATTACATTAAGCAAAGTAGATTTACCACTACCTGAAGCACCAACAACCGCTACTACGCTGCCTCTTTCAATCTCAAGATTTACATTATGAAGAGCAAGTATCTTAGAATCTTTTTCCCCATAAATCTTAGATACATTTCTCATTTCAACGATATTGTCCATTACTATACCTTTCCTTTCATTTTTCTATTATCAATTTATCATCCGCGACTTACAATCAAGTGACAAAATAAAAAAGCAATCTTACAAATTTGAAAGATTGCTTTTCATATCACTTATTTAATTGAATGGTAAATACTGTTCCTTCCCCAGGCTTACTATTTACCGTTATCCTTCCATCCTGTTTTTCAATTATGGATTTTGAAAGTGAAAGTCCTATTCCGACACTGTTAGGATTTACTTCATTGCTGGCCCTATAGAATCTTTCAAAGATATGAGAAAGAACTTCTTCAGTCATACCTATTCCATAATCTTTTATATATATTCTTGTAAAAATATTATTCTGTTCCACTTTTATATCTATCTTATCCGATTTTTCAAAAGAATAATCCGATGCATTTTTGATAATATTTATCAAGGCTTCTGTAATCCACTGCATATCACCATTAACCATGATTTCTGATGGACTATCGATCTTTATCTCCTGACCTCTTTCTTTTGTAAGATATGCAACTGCACTTTTAGCTTCAGAAAGAGCATCATAAAGATTAAATTCTTCATTATCAAATTCCACCGCTCCAGCTTCAATTCTTGCCAGTTTTAACATAGCAAGAACCATCCATTCCATTCTTGTAACCTGATTGGATGTTTCTTTCAGGATCATACTTCTTTCTTTTTCAGAATCAACCTTATTTTCTATCAAAAGATCAAGAAAAACATTCATTGAAGCAAGCGGTGTCTTTAACTGATGAGATATATCCTGCATTACATTCATCAGAAACTCTTTTTCCTTTTTTTCTTTATTCTTACCTTCTCTGAACATATTTACGAGTTTGCCAAAATTATCATATAAAACCCCAATGGCGCCCTCTTCCAAACCATTATCATTATTCTTAATAATATCTGCTTCATTATCCCTTATTATAGCCTCCATCATATTAGAAGCTTTATCTACAGAGGAATATGCTTTATATATCATTTTTCTTGATATATGATATAAAACCAAAAGAATAACAACATTTAGGATTAATAATATTCCCAGTATTATTCTTATAAGTATATCCGAAACAATACAAAGGAAGATCAAAGTCCCTATATTTACCAAAAGATATATAGCAGCTACGATCAAATATAAATGATCAAATTGCTTTTTTTCATAATCACTTTTCATTCTTCACCAAACCTATATCCCACACCTTTTACAGTCTTTATAAATACCGCATCTTCTCCTAACTTATCTCTAAGTCTCTTAATATAAACTGATAAGGTATTATCATCTATAAATGAATTTTCAGTATCATAAAGCCTTTCCATTAAAACGCTCCTGGTAAGTACAATTCCCTTATTATTTATAAATTCTCTAAGTAATCTTAACTCTGCAGGAGTACAGTCAATAACATTTTCCCCTTTATAAAGTCTAAAAGAAGCATCAGAAAATTTATGATCTCCAAAGACAAAAAAACCTTCATCAGCTTTAATATTTTTAGTTTTTTCATGCCGTCTTATCACTGCAGCAATTCTGGCCAGAAGTTCCTTAACTCTGTATGGCTTGGTTATATAGTCATCAGCTCCAAGTTCAAGTCCTCTTACAATATTTGCTTCGTCACTTACCGCCGTTGAAAAGATTACAGGAATATCAATATTCATCTGCATAAATTCTTCTAGAAAAGAAAAGCCATCTCCATCCGGAAGCATAACGTCAAGGATTATAAGACTATAATCCTTATTACCCAAGAGAAAAGCTCTTGCCTCTTTTAAATTTTTAGCATGGCTCGTCTCATAGCCTTCAGCCTTTAAAGTATAATTCATACCCATAGCAAGAGCGAAGTCATCTTCTATCAATAATATCTTTCTATCCATTTAAAAACCCCAGCATTTTCAATAAAATGATCATAAAGAATCATAGAAACGGCCGACTTCTCTCCAGGCCTCTTTAGATTCTTCCATAATTTTTCCACCCAGCTGAAATACATGAAACATTCCCTGATAAACAGTAAACCTAACTTGTACCCCCTGAGCCTTTGCTTTTAAATATAATTCCTCAGAATCTGAATAAAGCATTTCATCACTTCCAACCTGAATAAGCATAGGCGGAAATCCTGCAAAATCCCCGAATAAAGGCGAAATTCTTATATCCTTTTTATCAGTCTCTCCCGGATATGGATTATTAAATATAAGCTCATCATTTCCTCCGCCAAATACAGGATCGATCTCCTTATTATTTACGTAGGAAGGTCCTGATGTAGTAAGATCCGCCCAAGGGGACATAAGAACAAGTCCTGCAGGAAGTTTTTTCCACTGAGAACGAAGCACATGTACTAAAGAAAGAGCCAGTCCTCCTCCAGCAGAATCTCCTGATAAAATAATCCTTGAAGGGTCAATTTTAAGATCCTGGACAAGATAATCATAGGCTCGAGTTGCATCATCAAGCGCCGCAGGAAATACATTCTCCGGAGCAACTCTATAATCAACAGCATATACTGTTCCTGCCCGGGATACTTCATGATAATATCCCGCAACTCTGTTGTAATTTCTCTTAAAAGCCTGACAATAACCTCCACCATGAAACATCAATGTAACAAAATCAGATCCAGATTCTTTTGCAGCTAGTCTAAGCATCTTAAAATCTGGCATTTCAATTATTTCTGTTTCAATATAATCCGGAAATTTAAAGCCCTGATCTATCTCAGACTCAGAAAATTTAGATAATCTAAGATCAGTAAATCTGTTCATCTGATTAAGATCAGCCACTATATTCTTTATTAATCTGGTACGTCTACTGAGTCCCATCAGTTTTCTCCTTTATCTTACTGATTATTTCTTCCGACATTTCAATACCGGCTTTAAGTGCAGCGGAATGTACGTTGGTAAACTGTCTGCTAAACTCCTTTGTAGTCTCCATCACCTCATGATAAAACTCATTAGCAGATACCCTTGTTGCCCCAGATCCAAAGATGATCAGCTGTATAAGCCCGTCAGAAGTAGCAACTCTTATATCATAAGAATCTTTATTCTGATCCGTAAATTTTGCAATATACTGGTCTGCAGTTTCAGCTTCTTTAGTATAGACCACATGGATATTATGATAATCCATTACCTCAGTATAATGACCTTTTACCTTATATGCATCAAACACCACTATTATTTCTTCATCTTTAATAGCCTGATAATTTGATATCAAATCCAGAAGTTTCGCCCTGGCTCCATCCATATTATCTTCCGTTAATACCTTTAATTCAGGCCAGGCATGAATAATATTATAGCCATCCACCAGCAGATATTTTACATTTTTCTTTTTTACAGCAGTTCTCTTATAAGTAACCATTGAGCTCTGTCTTTTAAAATGATTATTTGCCTTAAATGGGTCGTCTTTTTTATTTCTGCTTATATTACTTAGTATATCATCAATCTCATCTGTCCCTATAGCTTCAAGCCTTTCAGAAAGCGGAATATTCTTTTTATTTTCAACGATCTCACTTTCTTCATCCTTCGATATATCAAAATATTTCTCAAGTCTTGGATAAATATGCATATACTCATCACTTATATACCAAGGAACAAACATGGCAGCTCCATGGTCTACAAATACAGATCCAGCAGAATCCAGCATATCACTGTCAGGATTATAATCAAATTCTTCAATGACCTTGTCCTGATCCTTACATATATCGTACCCATCATACTTAAAACTGATAACTCCGGAACCATGAGTATATGTATTTAATTCACTCTGATAATTACCAATCTTTGAAACCGGAGCACGGCCAACAATAGTAACTATATCCTTATCCTGATTTTCAATAACGGCAGTACCATTAAACAATTCTATATCAGTAAGTGCACGACCTGCAGCATTTTGAGGCAGATTTATAACGAAACTAAAAAATGGCTCTAATATCACACTTTCAGTTTTCATAAGACCCTGTCTTACAGCACGAAGAACAGCTTCTCTCATATCCTGTGATTCTGTATGTTTCTTATGAGAACGTCCAGCACATACAGTGATCTTTACATCTGTAAGGGGCGCATCTATAAGAACTCCCCTAAGACACGTATTTGAAAGATTTGATAATATATTTTTTTGATAATTGATAGATAATTCATCTGTAGTAACATCATTGGAAAGAACGATGCCACTACCCCTTTTTAAAGGTTCTATAAGCACATGGACTTCTGCATAATGTTTAAGTGGTTCATAATGCCCGCATCCATAAGTAGGATTTACAATTGTCTCTTTATAAAGAACTTTTCCATCTCCAAATGTTACATCTATATTAAACCGCTCACTGATTATCGCTTTAAGGATCTGCAGCTGGATCTCACCCATAATGCAGACTTCAATTGTCTCATTTTCTTCATTCCAATATAAAGAAAGCAAAGGTTCTTCCTCTTCTAATTCTTTTAATTTAGGAAAGAAATCTCTTGCCGAAGTACCTTCTGGAAGATTTAATATAAATTTTAATACCGGTTTAATCTTTATCTCGCCCTTATCAAGCATATAGCCAAAGCCCTGACCTGCATAAGTTTTAGAAGGTCCCACAAGGGCAACTATATCACCAGCAACGGCCTCTTTTACATTTTCAAATCTGGCGCCATCATAAAGTCTTATCTCATTGATTTTTTCATCATCAGAAATAATATCTTTTACAGCTATCTTTCCACCTGTTATCTTAATAAAGGTTAATCTTTTATCCTTATCTCTTGAGATCTTATAAGATAAAGCTCCAAAGGTTTCCGGATAATCTTTTTCTTTTATCAGGTCTGCTATTGAATCAGTAAAAAAATCAATGCCCATCTCTTTTAAGGCTGAACCAAAATAGACTGGGTACATCTCTCTTTTAAGTATAAGATTCCTGATTACATTCTTTGGAATCACCTTTGTTTCAAGGAAGATATTCAATGCCTCTTCAGAAAGAAGGGCTGCCTCATCATATATTTCTTCATCAGAAGCTGTCATATCAATAAAACCTGAATCAAGTTTTTCATTTAATTCTTCTAAAATTTCTTCTTTATTTCTTACAGCCATATCCATCTTATTAACAAAGATAAAACATGGAATATTATATTCCCGAAGAAGATTAAAGAGTGTTCTTGTATGTGCAGTTACTCCATCAGAAGAAGAAATAAGAAGGACACAGTAATCAAGGACACTTAGAGCTCTTTCTGTTTCCGCAGTAAAGTCCACATGTCCCGGTGTATCTATTATGGTAAATTCTATATCTTTATGATTAAAACGGGCAGGTTTAGAATAAATAGTTATACCACGTTTTTTCTCCATGGAATCTGTATCCAAAAAGGCGGTGCCATTATCTACCCTGCCAGAATTCTTTATCTTTCCGGTGTATTTTAAAACACTTTCTACAAGAGTTGTCTTTCCTGCATCAACATGAGCAAGAAATCCAATAGTAATCTTTTTCATATATCTTCCCTGATTATTTATTTCTTTGACACTTATTTCATTTTAATATAAGAAAAGAAGCATGTAAATATACATGCTTCTTTAAACATAAGTATTGATTTATTATTCTTAATTCTACAGATCTGATGTACAATGAGGACACTTAGTCGCATTGATATCAATTTCTGACTGACAGTATGGGCACTTCTTTGTTGTAGGAGCTGCCTCTTCTTCCTTCTTCTTACCAATAGACATAAGCTTATTTGCTGCTTTAACGATGCAGAAAAGAATAAGAGCCATGATAATAAAGTTGATAACAGCTGAAATAAAAGCTCCCCATGTTATATAATTACCAGCAGGACCCCAAGGAATCTCACATTTTCCGCCAATTTCCTTACCACCAATACTATTAAGTAATGGTGTAATAAAACTGTCTGTAAAAGCAGTTACAAGATCCTTAAATGCAGCACCGATGATAACACCGACAGCCATGCTTATAACGTTGCCCTGAAGTGCAAATTCTTTAAATTCCTTTAAAAATTTCTTCATAAAAACCAATCCCCTGTCCTTTAAGATATAAAAGCTTTTTTTAAGCTCTAAAAACCACTTTAAAATGAGGCGTTAATTACTTATTGTAATTTACGATCTTACCGAAGTCAGGCTTAAGTGAAG
>DFFQ01000240.1 GCA_002371025.1 Lachnospiraceae bacterium UBA3772
CGAACTCTCTTGTACGGAATGTAAAATTACCAGGTGTGATCTCATTTCTGAAAGACTTACCAATCTGACCGATACCAAATGGTACCTTCTTTCTTGATGTTCTCTGAACGTTCTTGAAGTTTACGAAGATACCCTGAGCTGTCTCTGGTCTAAGGTAAACAATGTTCTTTGCGTCTTCAGTTACTCCCTGGAAAGTCTTAAACATAAGGTTGAACTGACGAATGCTTGTGAAATTGTGCTTTCCACAAGTTGGACATGGAATATTATGTTCATTAATGAACTGCTCCATCTGCTCATTTGTCCATCCATCTACTGAACTTTCAAGCTCAATACCATTCTCAGCAGCGAAGTCCTCAATGATCTTATCTGCTCTGAATCTCTCATGGCATTCCTTACAATCCATAAGTGGATCTGAGAAACTTCCAAGATGTCCTGATGCAACCCAGGTCTGTGGGTTCATAAGGATTGCGCAGTCAATACCAACGTTGTAAGGATTCTCCTGGATGAATTTCTTCCACCAAGCCTTCTTTACGTTGTTCTTTAACTCAACGCCAAGATTTCCGTAGTCCCAAGTATTAGCAAGACCACCGTATATCTCAGAACCTGGATATACAAATCCTCTTGATTTTGCAAGAGCTACGATTTTTTCCAATGTCTTTTCCATATCATTTCTCCTTAAGTTTCTTGTTCTTATATCTTAGTAAGGTTTTCCTTACTTGAACTCAAATAATACTACTGCTAAATCTTCTGTTTCGTTATAAAGAGCACCGTCGCCGTACTTTTCAGCACCGTGAGCTGTGTAAAGGATTTTTCCACCTTCTGCCTTAACAAGATATTTCTTATCAAAAGTAAGCATCATAAGGCTTTCGCTCTTTATTTCTGCTGATCCAACAGTTTTTCCATTTGTGGCATCTGTGAGTGTTGCCGCTGTGCCTGTAATGGCATCTAAATCCTGTGATTTATAAATTGAGAGATTAAAATCATATCCATTAAATTTATTAAATGTTTCAAGATCTGAATATTTGATGGCAGTTTTAAAAGTTTTCCCCTCTTCTTTAAACTGCAAAAGACTGATCTTATCGACACCTGCGGCTTTATTAAACCCTGCCACCTGAGTCTTTACGTAATCAGAAAGATCTGCTGTATCTTTTAGATCTGACATATCTACAACAGCTATTTCAAGAATAGATCCATCAGAATAAAATGTTATCTCATTTTCTGTAACATCCTTACAATAGTCTAATTCGTCTTTTTTTTCTTCATTTCCCTTCATGTCACATGCTGCAAATGTAAGCGCCATTAAACACATGACTACCATGCAGGTAAAAGCCTTAAATCTCTTCATTTTAATCTCATACCTCTTTTTAAAATTATTCTCTTTTGATTATCCTTAACGATTCTACATTGATTCGGTAATATTTTCAAGTATCATAAGTGATTTAAATTCACGATCTGCATTTCGTTTAAGATAACCCGCAGTTAGATCACTAACTTCTTTAAGCAGATGATCTTCAAGTTTAAAATTATATACCTTTGATATTCCTGAGGAAAGTATATATCTCATGGTATAAAGCGCCCCGGGAGAAATCCTTATGGGGTGCTTTGCTCTTTTAAGGCAGCTGTCGCACACCGCCCCTCCAAGAGAATAATCAATATGATGTATATTTTCCTTATCTCCTGATATGACACAGCTTCCCATATGAAGCCCTATTCCTTCGATATCAAGAGTCTTTAATTCAAATACCGTCTTTATCAGCCTGTTATCATATCTGTCATCTAAAAGTGCCTGAAATGATATATATAAAAGATTCAGTTCCGCTGCCGCTCTCACTCCTTCATGAGTAAAGAAATCCATTAGTTCGCACATATATGCCGCATAGCACATCTTCTCCATATCGAGAGCAAGATCTCTAAATGAATTTTCTATCTCAGCGGAAATAAGTGTATATGCATTTCTTCCCTGACGAAGCCTGAACTTAGCCATGGTAAAACTTTGGCATACGGCTTTGATAGGACTTTTCTCTCTTCTGGCTGAATTTGCAAAAACAGTGATACGTCCCAGGGTATCTGTAAGCAGCACAAGCCTCTTATCATATTCACCATATAATGCCGCTGTAAGGACAATTCCCCTAACGACTATATCACCTTCCATTTTCTTTCCCTCTATCTAAGATCCTTCTATCTATGACATTTCCATCTAAGGTCCTTCTATCTATGACATTTCTATCTAAGATTTTTCTATCTAAGATCCTTCTTATCATATCCATATTCGCGAAGAAGCATGTTATTATCTCTCCAGCCCGGTCTTACCTTTACCCAGATCTTAAGATTTACTTTCTGCTCCAGCATATCTTCAATCTCTGCTCTGGCTCTTGAACCGATTTTCTTTAACATAGCTCCATTTTTACCGATAATGATTCCCTTATGAGAATCTCTCTCGCAGATTATTGTAGCCTCGATATCAGTAATGTCCTGACCTTCTCTTTCCTTCATGGAATCAATTAGAACTGCAATACCATGAGGCACTTCCTTATCCAGAAGCTTAAGAGCCTGCTCACGGATAAGTTCAGATGCTATATCTCTTACAGTCTCCTCAGTTACAGTATCCTCATCATAATACATATGGCCTTCGTGAAGATGGCTGAAAATGATATCTAAAAGCTCATCTGTATTCTTGTTCTTAATTGCAGAAACAGGAACAATATCCGCAAATGGAAGCTCGCTCTTATACTTATCAATAGCCTTTGGAACTTCCTCGGGCTTAACAGCATCTATCTTATTGATTACAAGTATTACAGGTACGTGGCAGCGAGAAAGCATTTCAATTATTGCTCTTTCTCCAGCTCCAATAAATGTTGAAGGTTCAACCAGCCACATAATGCAGTCCACCGCACGAAGAGACCCTTCTGCACTTTCCAGCATATAGTCTCCAAGCTTAGTCTTTGCTTTATTTATACCCGGTGTATCAACAAAAACGATCTGTCCTCTGTCATCTGTATAGACAGTCTCAATACGTCTTCTTGTAGTCTGCGCTCTACCTGATGTAATGGCAATCTTTTGTCCTATAAGAGCATTCATAAGTGTTGATTTTCCAACATTTGGTCTACCGATTATAGCTGTAAAACCTGATTTAAAAATCTTTTTATCTTCCAAATCTTCTCGTTCAATCCAATCATCTTTAAATAGTGATGGAATTAACTCCTTTCTCTAAGGATCTATTGCCGGTTCGTCCCGACATTTATCTTTAATACAAATTCTCTACTGTTCCAAAGTTTTCTTTTGCTTCTTCAATAAGCTTCTCATCACCAACTGCTGTGATGATATCAGAATCAGTAATGGCTTTAACAATACCTGCCAGAGATCTGATAGTATCCTGTGTTGTAGAAAGCACTTCATCTCTTTCCTGCTGAAGCATTTCATCTGTTATTCCTGTAAGGTAGCAGCTAAATGAAAATGATCCGTAAGAAGAAGGTGTAAATGGTGTATCCATCTTTGCAATGGCTCCGATTATATACTTAAGCATGTCTCTATCTGACTGATCAAATGATTCAACATACTTATAAGCTTCCTTATAAATCTTATATGTATCCATAAGATTTGGATCACGGTAAGAAGTAAGATATGCATATCCGCTTCTTCCAAAATCACACATGGCACCATACGCACCACCCTTTACTCTTACATTTATCCAGAGATAATCATAAGAGAAAATCATCTGAAGTACGTTAAGTGCTCCGGTATATTTAAAGCCTTTTTCTATATAATTTCCGGCAGTTGCCACATACTGAACCTTACTTGCTGTCTTAAATCCTTCATTTTTGATATTAAGGCTCACAGGAACAAAGGTCTCTCTCTTTCCATCAGTAGAAAGGAATGAAGTAAATTCAGGTATGATATTTTCTAAAGCAGTGTAAGGATCCTTATCTGATGTGTAAGAAATAACAAGATTATCCTTACGGAGCATAAGACTTAATACTTCTTTAAGACTCGCACAAAGTCCCTCATATCTTTCTTCAAAGTTCTTATCCAGATCATCTAAATATCTGTAATAAGCAAGTCCTTCCATATTTTCCTTGATAAATGCCACAGGTGAAATATATGAAAGTGCTCTCTGTGAAGCTGTTATATGTCCCGATTCTACAAGGCTGTCCTTAATAGATGATTTGGTCTCTTTAATTATTTCCATAAGTCTCTTCTTATCTGTGATATGAGATTCCTTAAGGATTTCTTTAACAAGAAGCACTGCTTCCTTTGTTTTTTCATCAAGACACTTTGTTCTTGCTGCAAAATAAATATATGGCTCTATTTTCTCTTTCTTAAAGCTTGGTAATACTCCTGTTGAGAATCCGATACCACCAGTTGCATTATCAACTTCATTTGAAAGAGCATCTATTGTATGACTGTCTGTATCAACATATTTAAAGATTTCACAAAGAAGGGACGCAGTCTTATACATCTCTACATCAAGATCATTAATGCTGAAATTAAAATCAAGGTAAGTAATTCCATTTGTAAAAATGTCATGGCTTACTACTGTAACATCTGAAATAGTATCAACCTTATTCTTCTGCTTTCTTGCCTCTTTCTTAATATCATCAAGAGTAAGAAGAGGAATCTTCTCTAAATCTTCTGCTGGAGTCGGCTCACCCTGATACTGTTTTAAATGCTTTGTATCATTTACGATGGCTTCTATCTCAGAATCTGAAAGAAGGTTCTTATAAGTATCTAATTTCTTTCTAAATTCTGCCTCATGCTTTTGATTAAGTCCCTTTTCAGGTACCACAGTAACAAAAGCCTTATAGTTATTGTTAAGGATGTAATCTCTGATGAGATCTTCGAAGTAACCGCCCTTTTCCACCAAACCATGAAGCTCGTCAAATACTTCATTAAGACTGAAGAGATAAAGCGCCTTACTATCGTCATATAACCAGGTTTCAAATGAATCAAGTCCGATCATAAGTCCCTTTGGCCATCTTCCGAAATTAGCTTCCTTATGCTTAAATTCAAATTTATTTACTGCAGCTTCTAAGGATTTCTTTGAAAGTCCCTTAGCAAGAAGATCTTTTAATGTATCTTCAATAATCTGCTTAAATCTTTCCTCATCCTTTTCATCGGCATTATGTGCAATGATAGAAAATACAGGCTGTAAAGTGCTTGTATCGTATGAACTTTCAACCTCTGCGCAGATTCCTGCATCAATAAGAGCCTTATTAAGTGGAGCTCCAGGTGCATCAAGAAGAACGTAAGTTAAAATATCAAATGATGTAGTAAGAAGCTTATCTAAGGAATTTCCTACTACAACGTTATATGTAAGATATGTATTATTTTCAGTTTCATCATTATCTGCTATGGAATAGCTCTTCTTAACAGATACAGGTGCATTAAAGGCAGGATTTTCCTTTATCTCTGATGGAACATAGAGATATTCATAATCTGAAAGATACTCTCTATCAATATATTCAAGTTCCTCAGCAGCATCCATATCACCGTAAAGATATATATAGCTGTTAGATGGATGATAATAGTTCTTATGATAATCAAGATACTCTTCTCTTGAAAGTTCAATGATATCATCTGGAAATCCGCCAGAATCCTTGCTATATACAGAATCCGGGAAAAGTGTATTTGCAATGGTACGTCCCACCACGCTGTCAGGAGATGAATAAACACCCTTCATCTCGTTATAAACAACGCCATTTATATTAAGTCTCGCATCCTTATCCTCAAGTTCATAGTGCCATCCTTCCTGCTTAAAGATCTCCTCTTTAAGATAGATAAATGGATGAAAAACTGCATCAAGATATACATCCATAAGATTATGAAAGTCTTTCATGTTGCAGCTGGCAACTGGATAAACAGTCTTATCCGGATATGTCATTGCATTAAGGAAAGTATTAAGACTTCCCTTTGCTAATTCTACAAATGGATCTTTTGCAGGATATTTATCAGATCCGCAAAGAACTGTATGTTCAATGATATGCTGTATACCTTTCGAATTTGTCGGAGGTGTTCTAAAGCCAATATTAAATACCTTGTTATCATCATCATTTTCAATAACAAGTACTCTTGCCTTTGTTTTTTTATGTGAAAGAACATATCCTACTCCGTTATATTCTGGAAGTTCTTTTCTTTCCACTAATTCGTATGCTGCTAAATCTCTCAAATCTGATTACTCCTTAATCTAATTTAAATGTATGAGGAAGAAGGTCTTTTAATTTATAAACCTCATATTTATCTTCCGAATAAAGAACATATATTTCTGTATCGCCATCAGCAAACTCGCTTATAACCTGTCTGCAGGCCCCGCATGGAAATGCAGGAGTATCTCCTGAACCAATGATGGCCATGGCTTTAATCTTTAACTGCCCCTCGCTTACCATTTTAAATATGGCTGTTCTTTCAGCACAATTTGTAAGGCCGTAAGATGCATTTTCAATATTACATCCACAAAAAATGCTTCCATCAAAAGAAAGCACAGCCGCTCCTACTTTATACCCTGAATATGGAGCATAAGCTTTGCTTCTTACATCTACGGCACCTTTGATAAGTTCTTTCAGAATACTTTCTTCAACCATTCACATTTCTTCTTTCTTTATTCTAGAAATCATAAAAACCCAAAATGTATTATAGCTTAAATAATTGATTTGGTAAATAAAAAAGAGAGAATCGAAAGATCCGATTCTCTCTTAAAAATATCTTTATGACGTCGCACCTAATCCCATCCTGTCGGATGAAACGTAAATCCACCTAATTCCCATCCTGTCGGATGAGACGTAAATTACATCATGCCCATTCCTGGGTTTGGAGCTGCAACTGCTGCTGCAGGATCCTTGATATCAGCAACAACTGACTCTGTTGTAA
>DFFQ01000169.1 GCA_002371025.1 Lachnospiraceae bacterium UBA3772
CTCCCCTTAGGCCTTCTGCAGGCTTAAGCTTTCTGATTCTTATAAGTGATATATATGCCATTAATACTAGTATTAATACTGTTCCACCTATAAAATAACCATATTTATATATATTAATAACTACCGTTTTATCAAAAATCAGTATATATACCATTTGAAGTATCACAACTAAAGGTAACGAAAAGACTAATTGTTTTGATAATTCAAAAATCGAATTAATAAAAAGCATCCCATCGCTCATACCCCAGGCTTTCTTTATCATAAGCTCTTCTTTTCTTCTTGTTATCCATACATTTATTACCATTATAGAATTTATTATGGCAAATATTATCATAATGAGGTTAACTATTGCTTTAGATATCACCATATCTTCTATAACAGTCTCTTTATCAGTCTTTACAATGAGATTATTCTTTTGGGATATTGTTTCTAAAAGCTGCAACTCTGATTCAATATCACCATTAGACTCTATATCCAGTTGAAGCATCTCAAGGTTCTCCAACCTGAATTTAAATGCATCAACATAATAATATTTTTCATTTTTTGTTAAATTCTTCCAGGGAATAATAACTCTGTAGTCATCATTATTGATTGAAAAATCTTTATAGACACCTTTAACTAAGTATTTGTTTCCATCAAATATAAGGTATCTTTTTCCATCCTCTTTAATCAGACTATCAACCATACCTTTTGAAATATAAATTCCAGGTGTATTTTTTCTTTTATCATATATAGTATCTATATCTTCCAAATATTCATCAGAAAAATCAAATATTTGATTCACTCGAGTTTTTCCATCAGAAAGGAAAGAATTTAATGATATTCTTTTTCTTGAAACATTTGACACCTCAAGTGCTTTGGCAAATCCCCAAAGATCTGATTTATCCACCTTTATAATACCTGAAAAATATCCATCTTCATCATATTCAACTTTGTATAAGACTTCTCCACGATACTTATTTTTATATTTATTATTATAAGATTCATTTTTTTGATATTTTCCTATTACATCAGAAAAATTATAGATTGAAAAAATACATATTGAAAATGTTATTATCAGAAGAACCGAACATAATTTATCTCTGAATAATCTGTTCATTAAACTATCATCCATTATTATAACCTTTCATTTTATAAAAACCTTTTATCAACTACCTTACTAATTCCACTGGTTTTTTTCTCAATATGTATTGCAGCGGAAATATATTTCCTATTAACATTATCAACCCAACTGCTATAACAGCTTTCGGATATACATTAAAAACAAATATTTTATTCATCATAATAATAAAATCTCTATCAAAACCTGACAAATCATAAATAAATTTATTCAGTAGTAAACTGCATATTAAAAAACCTAGCATAATACAAAGAATAAATTTTAAAATCATTTCCCAAACAATTACACCTCTTAGCTCCTTTGTAGTAAAACCATTTGTTAATAATATTCCGAATTCTTTCTTTCTATTTACTGTTGATATTAATTCCAGACATAAAATAGAACAGCTTGCTATAATACTTATCAAATAAAATAATTCCAAATACTGACCATAGTAATTTTTAACACTTTTTTCATTACTATCTAAAATATCTATCACTGGTTCCGCAAAAATATTATTCTTTTTATATTTTTGAGTTATGTTTTGACATACTTCTTCTAATTTATAACCTTCTTTTACTCTAAACAGAAAACTCGTTCCATTACACTCTCTGTCAATTACTATCACACCATCATTCATGTTTTTATAGATTTCTGTCTTTACTTCATCCTTATCATAGTAGGTCTCACTGTCTAAAAGAATTTTTGAATCTTTTTTCAAATGTCCTAAAACTTCAAAAGTATAATCATAATCATCAAAATGATATATAAATTTAGTCCCCACAGCTATATCTTGATAATCATTTCCTAAATATACTCCACTCCATAGTGATCCTTCTTTTTCTTTGGACACTATCTCTTCTTTTGTCCACTCTTTCCCATCTGATAGTTCAATGCTAAATACCTTAAACCCCCCCGGATTCATAGCATAAATTACATTTTCATTTAATTCATCCATAGACATATTTAAATATTTGTCATCCACATAGATTCCACTAAAAATACATCTATAAACGCCCCATTTTCTATCATCTACCTCACAATAACCTTCAATTTCTTCTATATTGTCAATTATTTCTGAATAATCTACATTATATAATCTTGAATGTATTCTTATTTGCCCTAAGTTATCTAATTCACCTCTACATGTCATTTCAACTTGATGCCTATATTTTCTGCGTTCTTCCAACATCATAAATCCTAAATAAAAAAGGCAGAAAGAAATAAGTAATAAAATTAATTCTATCAACAATTTTCTTTTATTATTCTGTATAAAATCTATTGAAAATAACAATCTATTTTTTAACTTCATCTTTCTGCCTTTCTTTTGATCAATCAGATATTGATATTATTATTCACTCCAATCGGCTGCCACTTGAAGCAGACAACTACCATCATAATAATATATTCTTCCTATTACAGTTCCCTCATTTTTTGCTTTTTTCTTTGAAATATAACTTTTTGAAAAGCTATCACTACATTCACCCTTTTTCACTTTAGAAACCGTCTTATTATATATCTCTCCAGAATTATATGTAGAATAAACAATTGTACAAGCTTCCGCCTCTGATTCTCCGTAAATTCTATAATACCCTGTTGCTTTTTTACCATTTAATCCTGCTCTTAAACATAAAAAAACACCTGAACATGGACTATGCCTTTTATTTCTTTCCCTTGTCTCAGCACAAACAACCATAGTATTTAGCATCATCACAACAATTAAGGTTACAACAAAACTGATTCTTTTAAATCTCATAAATATCGCCTTTCTCTACTAAATATTTTCTTTACACCTAATTAGAAAAGCGGTACACTTTAAGCCATAGTACTTTTCTAATTAAGTGCTTAAATGGGTTTTAGAGCTCTAGGTATTTCGCGACATACTTAGGGCTCTTTTTATATAAACCGGCAAATACCGGATTTATATACATATTCTTCTATAGTGTTTTATTATCTTAATTACTTAATCCTTTATTGATTAAATATTTTTTATTTTTTACGGAAAAATATATCTAAGAATAAGATATATGAATTTCCCCTCATCACATTTAATACAATTTGAAGTATATTCCCAAAAAGAACTTATGTCAAGATATTATTTGACAATTTTGATTTTCAGCGCAGAATTGCCCCCCCCGAGGCACAATTCAAAAAATCCATAGACGGACGCCAAAATATAATGGACGCTCAGAGCAATACCTCCAGCGGGCTAAAACATGCCCTTTGGAGGTATTCTCTTCGCGTCCTTTATTATATTTTGGCTGGGTATTGCCCAATTTATGATACAGACTCTATATTTTTGCGAGTGATGGCCACTTTATTCTACAAGTTTTCCATCTTTTAATCTTATTATTCTTTCGCAGTATGATGCCACATGTTCATCATGGGTTACTATTATTATGGTTTTTCCTTCTTTATTCAGCTTGGTAAATATTTCCATGATATTTTCTCCGTTAGCTGAATCAAGGGCACCTGTTGGCTCATCTGCTAAGATTAATGGAACATCTGCAGCTATTGCTCTTGCCACTGCACATCTTTGTTTCTCCCCACCAGATAATTTCGCAGGTCTTTTATTTTTAAGCTTCTCTATTCCAAGAGAAGTAAGGACTTCCATAGCTTTCCTTCTTCTTTCTTTTTTCGGAACATTTCTTATCAAAAGTGGAAGCTCAACATTTTCAAGGACTGTATATTTATCCATAAGAGCAAATTGCTGAAAGACAAATGCCACATGCTCTTTTCTAAATTTATTCAGTTTAGAAGTATTAAGGGCACTTACTTCAATATCGTCATATTTATAAGTTCCCTTTGTTGCAGTATCCATGGCTCCGATTATATTAAGAAGCGTACTCTTTCCTGAGCCTGAAGGTCCCATAAGAGCTGTCATGCTGCCTTCTTCTATTTCTAAATTAATACCATCCAGAGCAATGCATTCAGCTTCTTTTTTATTATATATTTTAATAATATTTTCTAATTTGATCATACCTTACTCTCCCCTTAGGCCTTCTGCAGGCTTTAGTTTTCTGATTCTTAACAAGGCAGCGTAGCTTACCAACGATAAGATTATTATCAGTCCAAAAAATAAATATGCATATTTGTATAGGTTAAATGTTACAGTCTCCTTAAATATAATCATATAAACAAGTTGAAAAATAATCATCACCGGAATACTTGCAATAAGATGCCTTGATAATTCTAGAAAAGTCCTGATATAGATCATCCCTTCACTCATACCCCAAGCTTTCTTTATCATAAGTTCTTCTCGTCTTCTTACAATCCACATACCAGTAACTGTAAAGGCATTAATAACAGAGAAAGTTATCATTATGATTAAAATAAGGCTTTGCATTAGCAAAGAACTATTATCATATTTCCATATTTCTCCAGCAATAAGCAGGTTATTTTTTTCAGTAAATTTTTTTATAAACTGTATATCTTCTGTAACATTTCCATTGGATTCTATATCTATTCCAACATTTTGTAGACTCTTTATTTTATCTACAAAAAAATCCACATAATAATTTTTTTCATTTTTATTTAATACTTTCCATGGGATGACTATCCTATAATCATCATGATCTAATGTATAATCTTTGTATACACCTTTTACCAAATATTTATTATTATTAACTTTTACATAATTATTATTATCTTCACATATGATATATTTTAGCATCGCTTTAGAAATATATACTCCCGGAACTACTTTTCTTTTATCATAATACGACTCAATATCTTCTAGATATTCATTTGAAAAATCAAATACCAAATTTATTCTTGTATATCCATCATATGTAAAAGTAAAAGTTTCTATCTTTTTTCTTTCTCCCTTAGATAATTCCATACCTTTAATAATCTGCCAAATATCTGATTTATCAATTTTTATTTCACCTTCGATTATCCAATTACCATCACTATCCGGGTTAACATTATATTCTATATTCCCACTAAACTTATTTTTATATTTATTCACATCTTTTTCCTGCATAATATACCTGCCTATAAGATCTGAAAAGTTATAAACAGCAAAAATGCAAATGGCAAATGTAACAATTAGCAGTATTGAACTTAACTTATCTCTAAAGATTCTATCAACGATATTTTCTTTCATTAATTATTTCCCCTTAACAATTCTACTGGTTTAAGCCTTGATACAATGAATAATGGAATAACATTTCCCATAATCATCACAATCAATAATCCTAATACTGCTTTAGGAAATGCAATTTTAATGACCAAATTTTTCATTTGTATAAAATAATCACTGTTTGCTTCGGAAACATCCAACAAATTCTTTCCAGCCCAAATAAACCCCGTTAAAAATACCAGCATAATCGTCATAATTAATTTTAATATAATCTCCCCAACCATTATGAACAATAAATCCTTATTTGTAGCGCCACCAGCAAACATAACGCCAAACTCCGACATTCTATTTGTTATTGATACCAGTTCCACACAAATTATTGCGCATAAAGACACAACGCTTATTAAAAAAAACAACTTTAAATATATAAACATTTTTTCTTTATTTTCACTCTCACATCTATCCAATACATTTTCAACAGGCTCAAAAATAATGTGATTTTTATTATATTTTTTATTTAGTTCTTGGCATATCTCATTTATATTTTCGCCTTTTTTAACCCGGAATAAATTCTGATAATGATTTTGTTCTGCATACAAAAACAAAACAGAATCATCCAAACTATAATAAACTGCTCCCCTATATTGATCTTTGCTATTGTAAATATCTGTATCTCGTAATATTATGGAATTTTTTTTCAGATGCCCTAAAACCTCTATGGTTTTTCCTTTATAAGTAACCTTTTTTCCTACAGCCACATCCATATAATTATATCCAAGATAAATTCCGTACCATTGACCCTCATATGATTCACGTGTTGTTCCACCTTCTAATGTAATAGAAAAGTGCTTTGTATTTTCTTCAAAATAATTTAAATATTCTTCCTTAGTCCAAGCCTTTCCATCTTCAAGTTCTATACTAAATACATCCAGACACCCAGGACTTGTACCGAAAATCTTATAACCATCTTCAATACCTATTTCATCCAAATTATTGTTTATTTCTTTCTTATTTTTTTCTCTCATCATTTCATATATGGGTGAATATTCTCCAATAGAACTACCAAGATCCGAATAGGAATCTCCCTCAATCCCCTCATCACTTAACGCTTCTTCAACGCAATCTAAATCATCAAAACTACAATCGGAATTATATGGAATATATGCATATCCCAGATTAGATATATCTTCTTTACATGCCAATAAAACCTGATTTCTAAACTTTTTTGCTTCTGCTAATATAACCATTCCCACAAAAAAAAGGAAAAAAGATATCGTTAAAAGAATCACCTCTCCTAAAAACTTTTTTCGATTATTTTGTATAAAATCTAATGAAAACATTAATCTATTCTTAAAACTCATCTTTTTTCCCTTTTTATAATTTTAATTAATTACTCCAACCAGCACCTACCATTGCAATAGCTACACCTGAACTATTTTTTACTATCACATATGCTCTTTCAGCTTTTCTAGCTTTATCAATACTACCAAAATCTTTATACTTATGGTCAGTATAATCTACATCCTCCGCAAACTGACTGTGGTCTTTACTATACCACGTTCCATAATTATTCGTTGAAAAATTAACAGTACACTTTTCCATTCCACCGGAACCATAAATATGGCAAAAGCCTGAAGCTGTTTTTTTATTAAGCCCAGCCCACATGGATATATTCGTATTAGAATTTGGATAATGTCTTTTTGTAATTTCATTTGTGTAGGCTGATACAACCATGGTATTCACCATGAAAACGCCTAAAAATGCAATTAATAAACTGATTCTTTGAATTTTCATGAATCTTTTACCTCTTTTCTTTATCTTTTGTTTACACCCAATTAGAAAAGCGGTACACTTTAAGCCATAGTACTTTTCTAATTAAGCGCTTAAATGGGTTTTAGAGCTCTGGGTATTTCGCGACATACTTAGGGCTCTTTTTATATAAACCGGTAAATACCGGATTTATATACATATTCTTCTATAGTTTTTATACTCTAATCCTTTATAGATCAGATACAATCGTTTTTTTACGGAAAAATATATCTAAGAATAAGATAATTGAATTCCCCCTCATCACATTTAATACAATTTGAAGTATATTCCCAAAAAGAAATAATGACAAGATATTTTTTGACAAGTTTAATTATCAGGGTGGAATTGCCCCCCGAGGCACAATTCAAAAATCCATAGACGAACGCCAAAAAACAAAACGCGAATGAATCCCATCAGCGGGCTAAACTGATATATGCCCTCTTTTATGGAATTCATTCGCGTCTTTTATTATATTTACCTATGAGGTTATAATTCTAATATCATCTTACAAAATATAGTCATATCGCTATACTTGCATCGACATTAGTGATGATCATCGTAATCGTCGTCATCATAATCATCATGGCCATCAAAATCATGGTCTGAATCATGGATAAATTCACGGCTTGTAACGCGTTTCTTATCACGCATCTGTTCAACTAATTCAGAAAGCTGTTCCTTAACATCCATAACATGTTTTACATTTTTAAAATCAAAATCTTTTAATGATCTATCTGATGAATGAACATGAATAGTTCCCATGCCAAATAATCTCTGACCAAAAGATCTTGTTACTGAAAGGTCAAGAATGCGGTACATACGGCATTCATCAAGTCTTTTATTTAAAACTCCAGTCTCTACATAAACTCTTTCTTCATCGAAACTGTAAATTGTAAATGTCCAAGGAAGACCACACCAGTTTCTTTTTCTATCCTTCCAGATTTTATTATCATTTTTCTTAGCCATAATATCTCCCCTTATTAATCAAATAGGAATTTGTCACATATAATGCATTATATCATATTTGCTATGGCAGAAGGTATGTTTTTTATCCTCTCAGCGATTTTGGAGAAGTACCATAATACTTTTTAAAGCAATTTGAAAAATAACTTACATCCATATATCCTACACTCTCAGCTACGTCGCTAAGCTTATCTTCCGTCTCTAATATAAGGCTGTGAGCTTTCTCCATTCTAAGCTTGGTAAGATATTCATTTAAAGTCATGCCTGTGTCTTCCTTAAAAAGCTTTCTTAAATAGGTCTGGTTCATTGGAACAAGATTTACCATGTCTGAAATCTGAAGATCCGGGTCAGAGAAATTGGCTTCCATGTAGCTTTTAACTGTCTGGATTGCATCATCTGACTCTTCTACATTTCCTTCTTTTCCAAAGGCCAGTCTCTTTAAAAATATTTCCTTAATACGCTCTTTTCTTTCTACTGTATTAGCAGCTGAAGCTACAAAGTATTCCGGATTTAAGTTTTCTCCATAAAGAGCTTTTAAAGATAAACCAGCGGTTATTATATCTGTAAGAAGAACACTTACTATGGCAGATGCAAACCCTTCCTCACTGATAGGAGCAATGATATTTTTATTATTTATCCTATCCCAGGCCTGATCTATATCTTCAAGGAGCTGTTTCTCATTGCCTGTATGAAGATCATGTATGATGGCAGAAATAATATCCAACGTATTATTATTTGCCTCATTTTCACGATCAACAGTTGCTCTGTCATATTCTCTTTTTCTGCAGTCCCAAACCTGTCCAGGTCCCTTTATACGTAAGGTCTGAAGCACCTTTGAATAGCCATTTCTTATCATGGACGCATCATTATAGATCTCACTGATGGCAATGGATGTTTCAAGGCTAAGCTGATTTCTAATGATCTGAATAAGATCTGTAAATTCATATCCCATATAGCTCTTAGCTTCTGATTCATTTTCAAAATTAAGAACAATAATGATATGAGACTCATAATCTCTGAAAACAATGAATTTGCCATCAATTTCAATCATTTCAGTCAGCATGTCCTGGATGACGGCTTCCCAGTTACTAAGAAGTTCCATATCCTGAGTTTCATTTGTTCTGAACTGAATTCCACATACAAGGAAGCTGCTTCCAGGGAAGTTTAATTTTTCAGTTGCGCGAACCACCTCACCCTGATCTTTTGAATAAAGAATAGTTCGAGCCACTTCCTCAGTCTCTAACTTTTGTTCCCTTAATTCCTTCTTCTCTAACTCCTGAGCCCGGGTTATATTATCCTGAAGTTTCATAAGACTAAGAAGAAGTTCCTGCTTTTCAAATGGCTTTACGATATAATCACAAACGCCTATCTTTACAGCCCGTCTGGCATATTCAAATTCGTTATTTCCTGTTATCAGGATAACTGAAATATTTGGATAATCCTTTACTATCCTGTCAGCTAACTCAAGGCCATTTATGTAAGGCATAGTAATATCAGTGAGCACCACATCCGGATAGTATTCAGGGATCTTTTCCAATGCCTCCCTGCCATCCTTTGCCTCACAACATATTTCAAAACCATATTGATTCCAGTCCAGACATCCCTTTAAATACTCAAGAAATATAGGCATGTCATCAACGATCATTATCCTTATCAAATCCTATTCCTCCGGTTTATAATCATAAGGAAGATGTATAAGAACTCTTGTACCAACACCATAACTACTTTCTATATCAAGTCCATAGTTCTCGCCGTAGTACAGTCTAAGTCTGTTATATACACTATATACACCAAAATGTTTCTTATCATTTAATTCACTCATTTCAATGCTGTCAATCTCTTCCGGATTTCTTGTCATCTGGTTTTTTAATTTTGCCAGCTGTTCTTCATTCATTCCGATACCATTATCAGATAAAACTATCATAACAGACCCATCATCTAAGGTATAACCGGAAATACGGATACTTCCCCAACCCTCTCTTAATTTAATGCCGTGATAAATGGCATTTTCAACCAGAGGCTGAAGAGTCATCTTAGGTATGCGCACATTGTCAAATTCCTCCGGGATATCAACCTCATATTTAAATTTTTCTCCGTATCTCATAAGCTGAAGATCCAGATAATCTATGATGATCTGTTTTTCTCTTGCAATTGAAACGATCTCTTCTGCTCCTGAAAGAGAATTCTTATAATACTCCGCCAGCTTTCTGGTTACTCTTTCTGCCTCACGAGCTCTCTTCATCTCTATCAGCATGATTATTATATCAAGAGTATTATATAGAAAATGCGGCTTTACCTGCTCCTGTATCAAAGCCAGTTCATATTCTCTCTTCTTCTTTGATTCTTCATTTATCCTTTTTACCAGCAGCTGATTTTGCTCCGTCATATAATTAAATGTATTGGAGAAATCGCTTATTTCATTATTTCCCTTAGGGGAGAATCGAACACTTAGATCTCCCTCTGCTATCTTAAGAGCTCCGTCTCTAAGTTTTGCGATCGGATCCGTAACATATTTTTTAGTGATAAGCTGCATCATACCCGTAAGGCCAAATACTACAATAGCAACCACTATTAAAACCAGCAAAAGCTGTCCCTTGGTTACGTTAAATCTGTCAACATTTGTAAGACCTACCATGGTCCAATCACCACTTGCAAAAGTCTTTATCTCCACCAGATATGTTCCAAATTCTGTATCTATGGTCTCTCCTGATTTCATGGAAAGGATCTTTTCTCTAAATGCATCATCCTCCATCATCAGATTTTCAATTATAACTTCTTCTTCCTTACTATTATCCTTCGCAGCATCTCTTGTAGTTAAATAATTATATTCCTTATCAAAAAGAAAATATTCACCTATCTCACTATCATATGCTCTGATAAGATAATCTCTGTCCATATTAACAAAGATATAACCTAATGTTTCACCATTAACAATACTATTTACTCTTCTGCCAAATACTATATTTTTATCTTCGTCAAGACTCATAATGCCTTCATCATCTATATACATTACTTCTTTAACGGATTTTGTCTTTTTTAATTCTTTATATGGTACCGAATTAAGAATACTATCTCTTCTTACTCTCAACTTGTCATTAGAAAAATAAACCATTTCATTCTTAGTTATATAAACAGTAGTATTTATCCCTTTAAAAAGCTGAGAATTTTTAACAAGAGTATTTCTTATATCCTGTGCTTTTCTTGATTGAAGGCCCTTATTTCTTTCAACAGTATTCATTTCAATGGTAAGATTATTAACACAGACAAGAGCTTCATTGAGGACAGAATCTGCACGATCAGACATAACATTGATACTCTCATTTATCTGAAGTCGGCTTCTCTTCATTATCTCCCTGTTATAAAGCGCCATTAATATGATAAGCGCCAGTGAGACTGAAATGATACTCACTATAAATGATATTGCTGAAATCTTATAAATGATTGATGATTGTTTTACTCTTTTTTTCTTTATCTTCAAAATAATTCCTCTTAGTTTTAAGTATTTCCCCTAATATCATTATTATAGCTTTTATAAAACAGAGCCACAAGATGAAAAGTGCAGGCCTATATTAGACCTGCACTTTTTATGTTTGTTTAGAAATTTATATGAAACCAGAGATGAAAGCAAATATCTTTCAATTCCAGAATCTATTAATTTTATTAACCCTTTACAGCACCACCGATTGTCATAGCTGATTCTACCTGTTCTGAGAAAAGGATGTAAACTACGATAGCTGGTAATGAAGCGATTACCATTGTAGCACCCATTCCGCCCCAGTCAGTTGTGAATGAACCCTGGAAGAAAAGAACTCCGAGAGGAAGTGTCTTTAACTTATCGTTGCTACCTACAAGAACGTTAGCAAGGATGAATTCATTCCAAGCACTAAGGAATGTGTAGATTGCAAGTGTTACTGTTGCTGGTTTTACAAGAGGGCAGATGATTCTTGCGAAGGTCTGATAGATAGTAGCACCATCTATACAAGCTGCTTCTTCAAGCTCTCTAGGAATTCCTTTAAAGAATCCGTAATAAACCATACATGAGAAAGCAAGATTAATCGCAATATATGGGAAGATAAGTGATAATCTTGTTCCTGTTAAATGAACTGCCTGAACCTGTTTAACAACAGGGATCATGATAGCCTGAGCAGGTATGAACATACCGATACTCATAAATGTTCTGAATAATCCTTTACCCTTCCATTCCATACGGCTTGTTGCGTATGCAAAAAGAAGTGAGCAGATTATTACACCTATAACTGTAAATATTGCAACTATCACAGAATTTAAGAAGTATCTTGGAACATTATATTTTGCAAATGCTCTTGCATAGTTCTCTAATCCTATTGAAATAGGATGTGTTGGTAATCCGAAAGGATTTGTTACGAAGATCTCTTCATTATTCTTTAATGAATAAAGTATCATCCAAATAAGTGGATAAAGCGAAAATGCTGCGTAAATCCAACAGAATATAACGAATATTATTCTTCCTGCAGAAGATTTTTTATGTGGTTTTTGTTTTCTTACATTCTTCATTTAACACCCATCCTCCTTATCTTCTTTCTAGCTGCTTTCTGTTCAGCTGAATCTGGTTTATCTCTAAAGATGAAGTTAATGAGAAGCATAACTACCATACATTCAAGAACCATGATTGTTGCAGCGGCAAGACCGTAGCCGTACTTGTTCTGCTTAAATGCAGCAGAGTACATCATATAAGTAAGAGTATATGTTGAACGTCCTGGTCCACCACCTGTCATGATATTCATTTCTGTAAATGCCTTAATACCACCTGTTACAGAAATAACAAGACAGAATTTATATGTTTCCTTAAGAAGTGGAATTGTGATCTTCATATGAGACTGAACCTTTGTACATCCATCGATCATGGCAGCCTCAAAATAATCATTAGGAATTGACTTGATACCAGCATTAATAAGTGCAAACTGATAACCCATCCACTGCCATGCATTAACAAATGCAACAACAACGATAGCTAAATGTTTATTACCAAGCCAGTTCTGGCCTTTTCCATTGAATAATGCCAATATATGATTAAGGAGTCCCTGTCCATCAAGAATAGCTACCCAGAGCTGACATACTACTGTTACAGAAAGTACAACTGGGATAAAGTAAGCTACACGAAGGAAGACTCTACCTTTTGTTCTATGGTCAGATATTGTTATAGCAAATACTGTTGCAAGTACCATCTGATAAACAGTGATGATAGCTGCAAATATAAGCTGATTTATATTAGAAGTTACAAATGTGCTTGTTCCAAATAATTTCTTATAATTGTCTAAGCCAGTAAAAGCTGCCTTAGTTACACCATTCCATTTTGTAAAACTGTATGTAAAAACCTGACATATTGGAATGAAATCGAAATATATGAAAATAGCAAGGGCTGGCAACATAAATAAGAATATTGCCAATTTATTACCTAAGAATTTCTTCATACATATTTCCTCTCTTTACTTATCTCCCCAAATAACATAATGTTGCTTTTTGCATGTGCTAAGTAACTTTCGGCTACTTTACTTGTTTTAAGGAAAGCTATGATGAATCACCATAGCTTTCCAAGGTATATTGTTATGGATAAAAAGTTAACAATTTAATTATTCTTCTGTGTCTTCAAGAACCATCTTTGTGAAGTCAGATGCTGAATATTCACCTGAAATAAGTGCCTGTGTGTTAGCCTGAATAGAATCATTAAATGTTGCGTTTGTAAGTCCCCATGTGAACTTAGTTGTTGATGTGATGTTTGGAATTTCTTCTGCAAGCTTCTGCATCATTGCTGGAAGTTCTGTCTCACTTGTCATACCTGTGTTGATAGCAACAAGTGGGTTATGTCTCTTAAGAACCTTAGCTTCGCAATACTTCTCTGCCATGAATTCAGCAACGATAGCTGCTGCTTCAGCATTTTCTGAATCTGGGTTAACAGCAAAACCTGATGTTGATCCACCACCTGAGAATGCATGCTTGTTAGCTTCATATGAAGCTTCGTCCTTTGCTGGATAATACATCCAGTCAACGTTATCACCGAGAGCCTTTGTAGCTTCTTCAATGTACCACTGACCATTGATGATCATAGCAGCTTTTCCGCTTGTAAACATAGCATTTGCATTATCATAGTTTGTTGTAGTAGCATCCTTCTGGAAAAGGCCAGCCTTTACAAGAGCTTCGAGTTCGTTAGCAGCATCTACATACTCTTTATCGTCAATGCTTGCTGCTCCTGTATCCAGTGCCTTGATACCCCCATTATTGTATCTTGTAGCAACTGCATCGAAAGCTGCTGATGTGATCCAGCCTTCCTGACCGAAGATTGCAAGTGGTGTAATACCTTTTTCATTAAGTACCTTACATACATTAACAAGTTCATCATATGTCTTTGGTACTTCAAGATTATTCTCTGCAAAGATCTGCTTGTTGTAATACCAGAGTACATATTCCTGACCTGCAAATGGGAATGCATACATGTTTCCGTCTTCAGCGTATGCAAGTTCCTTGTTACTCTCAATAAGCTTTGATGAGAATCCTGTTGAATCAGCTACATCATTAAGCACCATGATCTGATTTGATTCACGGAATGTGTTAATGATATCTGTTGATGCCTGATAGATATCAGGAAGCTGACCTGTTGATGCAAGTGTCTTAAGTGTAGCACCATCATCCTGTGCCTGATCGATCTTGTTAAGAGTTACATTTGGGAAAGCAACCTTAAGCTGTTCAAGAGCATAATCATATGGAACCATTGAGTCATCATCTGCATACTGTGTGTAGATTGAAAGCTCAAGTGGCTTACCATCATTAAGCACTGGATATCCAGTATCCGTTACAGCTGAACTTGATGAAGCTGTATCAGTTTTTGTTGTATCCTGCTTTTCTGTTGCTTTCTCTGTTGTTCCGCCCTTTGATCCGCATCCGGCAAGCATTGTTGCTGCCATTGCTGTGCAAACTACTGCACTAACTAATCTTTTTTTCATTTTACCTCCCATGCCTTTCGGCATTCATTAATAATATTTCTAAGTTTTCGCTTAAAAAGCTCCGAACCAGATTGATGTACTCATTTTACCGAAAAGGATACCGGGGTTGAATGAAGATTTTAAAATTTTTATTGTAAATTTTAAAACAGAAATTTTGAAAATTTTAAAATTTAAAGAAAATTAAAATATTTCCTCTTTCTGCATATTTTTCCTGTATTCCGTTGGGCTTACCCCATATTCCATCCTGAATAACTTAAGGAAATGCTTATAATTTTCGTATCCAACTGCTTTAGCTATGTCGATTATCTTATCATCTGTCTCCACCAGAAGAGTTTTTGCTTCTTTAAGCCTTACATTTTTAAGATAGTTTACAAAATTACTTCCTGTATACTGCTTAAACGCAATGGAAAACAAAGTATAATTCATGGATATATAATTAGATACCACCGCCATATTAAGATCCTTTGGATAATTTTCCTTTATATAATCAATGGCAAGAGCTATCTTTTTCTTTGCAGGCTCTGCATCATCCTGTTTCTCCCAGATTCCATTAAGTCTTAATAAAAATCTTACAAAATGTTCCCTGTAGGAATCCATATCCGGGCAAAGTAAAGGTTCCTCTAATTTTAGTATTCTTTCATCCAGTCCTCTTTCATCAAATAAACTCTTATATATCCTTGGTATAGTACGAAGACTTAGAGTGATCTCATTTTTAAAATCCTCAGCAGAGATCAGTTCTTTTGCCGCTGCATCAAACAGATTATCCCATTGATTAAGGAGTTCCTTCTGCTTTTCTGTTCCAATAAGCTGTATCCTTCTGGTCCTTGCAGCTTCCTTAAGCAGTTCTTCCTCGGGATAATCCCTAAATCTATCGAGATTTTCAAAACAGATAACCTTTCCCGTACAGAATGCCGTAAGCCTCGCCCCTCTTACTTCCTGATAAGCTCTGGATAGTTCTTCTTCTGTTTCATGTTCAGCACTGACACCTACTCCTCCCAGTTCTGCATAATCATCTAAAGAAAAGTCCTCGCTGTTTATCACATAGAAATCTCCATCAATAGCATCCGGTAGTTTCACAGCCTTAAAATCCTCCTCTAAGTCCATGACAGGTGCTCCCGGATAAAACATCATAACCCTGTATCTTCCTTTTTCAATCACTCTGGTATAAGCATCTCTTTCTTCTTTCTTTGCCACTGCCTCAACCTTTGACTGAATCAGTTTTAAAACCTCTGCTATCTTTTCTCTTTCAACAGGTTTAAGAAGATATTCCAACACTCCATTTCTAAGCATTTCTACTGCATATTCAAAATCGTCATATCCGCTCACCGCAACAACAAAGGGAGGTTCCTCCATGTCATGAATCCTCCTAACTAATTCTATTCCATCCAATTTAGGCATTCTTATATCAGTAAATACTGCATCAATTTTTTCACTTTGCAGTATCTTCCAGGCATCTTCCCCGTTATTGCTTTCAAGTATCTCCTCTATCTTTACTCCGCTCCTGCTTATCATAGTCCTTATACCCGCACGGATCAGTTTCTCATCTTCTGCTATTAATATTTTTTTCACTGCTGTTTCCTCCCATAATATATGGCAGTTCAAATGAAACCTTGGTATATTTACCCTTTTCTGACATTATCGACATACCATATTCCTTACCAAATGAAAGCTGGATACGGTCTTCTACATTTTTAAGACCTATTCCATGTCCTTTATCATTTGTTTCTGTTTCTCCAAGAATCTTCTGCATCAGTTTCATCAGCTCTTCATCCGTCATACCTACGCCATTATCAGAGATCTCTATCTTTACCGATCTTTTTCCAAATTTATCTTCTTCTCTTACCTTTATGTAGATCGTTGCATCTTCTCCCCTAGGTGCTATTCCATGAAGAATGGAATTTTCAACTACAGGCTGAAGTGACATCTTCGGTATCTGCTGCAATAAGAGCTCTTCCGGAATACTAGTAGAAAGAATCACCTTAAAATCATTTCTCAGATTCATAAGAGCTACATAATTATTTATATATTCCATCTCTTCATTAAGAGTTACATTTCCACTGGTCCACTTCATACTATATCTAAGCATTTTTCCAAGGGACGTAATGGAATCTGAGATCACATATTCCTCATCGATCTCTGCTAACATCTTTATGGATTCAAGAACATTATAGATAAAATGAGCATTGATCTGATTCTGAAGAGCTTTTATTCCCGCATTCTTTATCAGAACTTCTCTATTGATATTTTCTTTCATAAGTTCTTCGATCCTGTCCAGCATTCGGTTAAACTGATGGGCCAGCTCTCCCATTTCAGAACCCTCTTCTTCTCTTTCTTCCACTCTTATGCTAAGGTCACCTTTATTTCTTACATATCTTATAGTTCCAAGGATCTCATAGAAATCTCTTAACATCCTCCTTACTAAGAGCCTGTCGATCATAACCCATAGAAGAGCTATCACTCCCATTATTATCACAATAAAAATGTTTCTTGTTATCTTTACATTATTTACAGCCTTTGTAATATCATGGACGCCTATATATGTCCCCTTCATGGATGCATTTGGAAGACTGAACACCATCAGCATCCTGTTATCCACCTTCATCAAGATTATACTTTTTTCAAGTGATATCTTCTTATTTTCCGATATAAGTGAAACTATCTCATCAGCATTACCCGGCCAGTTGGTACCATGGACGATCTTCTTATCCTCATCCATATAAAAGGCCCAGTCTGTATCCTTTTCAGCGCTGTAAAATGCAGGAAAGATATCCTCCATCTTCATGGCAGATTCTATATAGCCAACATATCCGTATCCCACGGCATCAAGATGTCCTACATAGGATATGAGGCTGACATCCTCCTGTTCCGTAAGGCCGCTGAAAACTGAATCCTTATAGTCCAGATGCCACCCTGTAGGATCCGCATCTTTTCCCCATGGCAGCTTCTTCATTCTCTGATTCTTATATAAAACCGACATCATTTCGGTGATATTATCATTAACTCCATAGGCTCTTACACAGTATATAAGAGGGTTATTTGCCGAAATCCTTGTAAGGGTCTTAACATCTCCCTGATATATATCTAATAATTCTTCTGTGGCAATCTTTTCCCCCTTTGCCACAGAAAGCAGAAGCTGTATAAATGTATCATCTGTTTCAAATATTCTTACAGACATATAGATGGAACTTATAGACTGATCTATCACTCCCTCCGTAGCATTCTGCTCATATTTCATATAGTTATAGCCTTCTTTTATCACATCATCCTTCATATTTTTAAAAAGTATGCCAGAAAGGATAAACACAAAGATTCCCATGCAGATCACTATCACAATAGAAAATCTGCTGGTGAGCGGCATACTTTTCATTCGGCTTAACAGGCCTTTTTTTCTTATTTTTATATCATTTACCTTTTCTCTTATTTTTTTTGCCATCTTTACTGATCACTACCTTCAATTCCCATACGTATCTTGGAATTTTTCATTTGCTTTGTGGCTTCTATATAAACTTTTTCTATCCCAAGCTCATTTGCTTTCACCTTATATTCTTCAACAATACTGTCAAACTCTTCATCTGACTTTGAAAGCAGCAACCTTTTTAAAGTCTCCGCCCAAAGGTTCCTAAGTCTCTCATATTTATTACCAAGAACAGTATCCTCCGGTATCGAAACAGAATACTGACCTAAGTAAGCCGTATAGGGATATGTATATTCTTTCATCTGCTTAACCGGAGGAATCGGGTCCTGCTGCCACTGAAGCTGAAGAATATTGTCCTGCAGCATCCAGTAAGTATTATCTGCGCCATATTTTCGGTTATATTCTTTTCTATCAGTCTCCAGTATTTTTTTTACCTCATTTCTTATCACCGGTTTTCCATTCAATGTATCGTAAGTTACTCCTTCAACTCCAAGATAAGTAAGCTTCTGTCCTTCCTCACTCATAAGAAATGTCATAAACTCTATTGCCTTCTCTGGATTCTTACAATTTTTAGATATAAGAGTTACAGTCCACCCCTGCACAGTGGATGTAGGAAGTACAGGAGGATTTCCATTTGAATTTCTTGGTCCATCAATGGCTATATAGATTCTGTCAGGATCCTTATCATATATTTCTTTTAACTGATCCTCCATATCTGTCCATTGATAAAACATACAGAAATATCTCCCCTTAAGGATTTTTTCTGTTATCTGGGTTCTCTCATCAACAAAGATCTCAGGAGAAAGATAACCTTCCTCATTCATCTGTCTAAAGACCTTAAGCCATGAAAGATATTCAGGATCCATATTCCTGTCATAGTATTTTCCATCTTTTTCATAAGGGATTGCTAAAGAATTCTGTAGAAAGCTGTCAAATGAAGTGTCTCCAAAATCATCAAAGAAATTTGCACCAATAGGTATCAGCGGTTCAGAGTCTACTGTCGGATACATTTTTTCTGCATCTCTTACCGCCTGCATGAATCCTTCCGGAGTTGTCATATCAGGACTTCCTATTGCCTCATAGATGTCTTTTCGTACGATAAAAACCTGATTAGATGCTAAATTTTTATTATTCAGATAATCATTATAAGAGCATGACGAATTAGGATAACCGTAAATGTTACCATTTGAACACGTATACCATTTTATAGAATCTGGATCTGCTACCTGATAGAATTCTGGACAGTATTTGTCCGCAAGATAATTCAAAGGATATACCATATCATTATCAATAAGAGTCTTTAACTGCGGCTCCCAATATCCAAGTGTTATCATATCCGGCAGCTCATTGCTGGCGATAAGTGTATCCAGTGTATTGCTGGAATTACCTACCGGAGTTTTGTAATTAACAGTAACACCTGTTTTTTCTGTAATGGCCTGTGCAACTGCACTATCCTTCCATTCATCGTTATACCACTCATAATTAATGTACCAGTTAAAACATATATTTTCCTTTGTTTCTTTTTTCTGGTCTCTTTTAACCACCACCCACCAGGCAAAAAGTCCTGTACAGATAAGCAGTATACCGAATATTACGATTATCAGAACTGTATCTTTCTTTCTCATAACCTTTTTAGTCTCCTCGAAATAATTATTATGCCGAAAAGGTTAACCACTCCTTTTCGAAGAGACACACAACACATCTCTAATAATACAAAAATAAACGCCAATAAGGCAATACAAAAATTTGTATTGCCTTAGGCCTTTTTAGGATTTGGTTATATCTATACTTTTTATAATTTATCTCATTTATCCTTTTACAGCTCCAGCCGAAATAGAATTGATGATATATTTCGAGAAGAAGATGAATACTAAAAGTATTGGGATAACTGAAATCGCAACTGAAAGATAAATTGCACCCTGATTCTTCTGCAGATCTGTCGCTGCTTTAAGCGTCGACATCATTACAGGAAGAGTGAATTTTTCTTTACTTGTAAGGAGTATCATAGGCATCAGATAGTTATTCCAATTGCCGATAAATGACATGATTCCCATAGTTGCAATTCCCGGCTGAAGTATTGGAAGAACTATTGTGTGGAAAGTTCTGATCTCTGATGCTCCATCAATTCTTGCAGCTTCTAATATTTCAGGGTTTAAATCTGATTCAGCATACTGTTTAAGGAAGAATACTGTTCCTGGAGATGCGATGGAGGGAATGATAAGAGGGATGTAGCTGTTGATCAAATGTAACTTTGAGCAGAGCTGATAAAAACCTATCATTGACAGCTGTCCAGGTATCATCATGAAAACAAGTATTGCTACGAATACAATTTTGTTAGCCTTAAACTTATAGAAAGCAAGTCCATATGCAGTAAGGGCAGAGAAGTATATACAGAGGGCTGTAGCTGGTACAGCTACAATGATACTATTTAACATTCCTCTGAAAAGATTAAAGAACTTACTCATCTGCTGCCAGTTCTCTTTTAAATGAGTCCCTGGGACTAAAGTAAATGATGAGGAAATCTCAACTCCTGACCTTGTAGCATTTACTATCATCAGAAGGAAAGGAAGTGCACACACAACTGCCACCAGTATTAAAAAAATATATATGAGGGTTTTCTTACTCCTATTTTTCATACTAATTCTCCTTCCTTCTGAATATTCTTAACTGAATAATAGATACAATAAGTATTAACAGGAAAAGCACATAAGCAACCGCTGATGCATATCCTGTCTGGATGGAACCTGCAGTAAATCCGAACTTATAAAGATACATCATAACAGTCTGTGTAGTCTGATATGCTGATCCTGAAGCCGATTCAAGAAGAAATGGCATATCGAACATCTGAAGTCCACCGATAAGTGATGTGATAGCAACATACATAAGGATCGGTCTTATCATTGGTAATGTTATCTTTGTGAAAATCTGATAACGATTAGCTCCATCGAGAGCCGCTGCTTCAAAATATTCTCCCGGAATACCCTGCACTCCTGCCATAAGCATAAGAAATGAATTTCCAAACCACATCCATGACTGTATTACTGCTATTGTTATTGGAGCTATAGCAGGACTTCCAAGCCAGTTAACCGGATTGTAATGAAGCCCAAGTAACTTTGCTACTGCATTTATTCCAATGTTAAATGTTCCGAATCTCCAGTCCAGTAATGTCTGAAAAAGGAAAGCAACTGATGTAGCAGCTATAAGATTTGGGAGGTAATAAATCATACGGAAAAGACCAAGACCTTTTACCTTATATTTAACATCAGAGAATATCATCATAAGAAGGAATGCCATACCCAGCTGTAATACGATATTGACTCCCCAGATCCTTACTGTATTAAGTAAAGCTTTCCAGAAGAATTTATCCTTCAAAACACGGATATAATTTGCAAATCCTACCATTTTATAGTCGCCCATCACCCTTAAGTTAGTGAAACTAAGGAAAAATGTTCTTAATACCGGATATACACTGAATATAAGAAAGACTAATGTAAATGGTGTAACAAACGCATTTCCCCATCTATTAAATTTCGTTACCGAACTGGTCCACACCGTTTTTTTATTTTGCTGTTTCATCGGTTCTCCCCTTTCAATACAGCCATTTATTATCTTTCGATCTGAATCTCAGGATATGTTGACTGAACTGTGTCATAGAAGTTATTAATTGCTTCTTCTTTTGTAGACTGACCTGTCTTAACAGAGCTTATAGCCTGTCCCCATGCATCTCCGATAACCTTGTCATAACGAGTTACCTTTGAATAATCGATGCCTTCAGCCTGCTTCTGCCAGAAACTGTAAAGTTTCTGTCCGCCATATACTTTATTCTCATCATCTTTATGCTGTTCAAGAACACTCTTAAGAGCAACTGTGTCACCCTGTGAAGCTTCAATCCACCAGTTTGCTGTATCCTCATCAAGAGTACAGAACTTAACATAGTCCCATGCAAGATCCTTCTTCTGTGAATTTGCAGAGATACCAATATATGTACCACCACCAAAACCATAAGATGGGCCTGAGCATACGCCCCAGTTACCTGATGTTTCCTTTACATTGTCTCTTAATGTGATTACTCCCCAGCTCGGAAGACCATAAGCAAAAATCTGAGTCTTATCCATATCCTTAGTTGAATCTGCAAACTGATCTGCATCCCATACATTTACTGAATCATCAGAATAATTCTGGATGTCAGCTGTAAGAATAGGAACTTCTCCAGCCATACCCTGATACCAAGGTGTTGACCACTGGTTAGCGTAAGCTGTAAGGTCCTTTTGATAAAGTTCAATAGCAAGATCCATATAATCTTTTCTTGCCTGTGCTACATTAAGTTTTCCATCAACAACCCAGGCTGAATCTCCTGAGAAGTAATTCATTTCTGCATCTGAAGCAAAGATTCTGTAACCAGCCTTCTTTAATGTTTCAGCTGTTGTAAGTATTGTTGGATAGTCCTTAAAAAGCTTTCCTACTTCTTCAGGGTCATCTGTTCCAAATACTGTCTTTGCAATATCTCTACGGTAATAGATACCTGCAGGTGTGATCTGATATGAAATGGCCCTCTGGATACCGTCCTTATCCTGACCAACCTTCCATACATAATCAACAACCTTATCTGCATAATCCTGTGCACCCATCTCATTAAGGTCTGCAAAGAATCCATTATCATACATATCCTCAAGCATCTGAGGCTCACCTACGATAATATCCGGCTCCTTCTCACCACCCATAAGTGCTGTCTGCACCTTTGTTGCATAATCATCTGGAGCAATAACAACAGTTTCTACTTCTGTTCCGGTCTTCTCTGTATATCTCTGTCCGAACTGCTCAAGATCTACAGCTAATGTCCAAACGACAAGCTTCTCTCCTGATGCTTTTGTATCAGTGCTGGATGATACAGCTCCTGATTTGTTGTCACTTCCCTGCTTTGCGTCCTGACTAGCTTTAGTACCACAAGCTGTAGCAGATAAAGCCATAGATCCTGCAAGAAGTAACGCTGCGATTTTCTTTAATCTCATAAATTAAGTTCCTCCTGGTTCTTCCCCTGCATTCTGCAGTTTTTCTAAATTTGTTATACTCATTCTAATCCGGCTATAATTCTTAAAAAATTACCCATTTTTTAGAAAGGTGTCATATTTTTATAATCTTTTTATTCTATAAAGACTGTTACTTCTTCAACCTTTCCATCCCTTATATCTTTAGCAACAGTTCCCTTTAATTGTCCTTCATATTCCTTTATTGTTCCCTTATCATAAACAACGATCCTTTTCACGGTCTCATTTCCCGGGTAGTGATCACGTCTTTCTTTAAAATGATAGGTCACCATACAATTTCCAAGGAATCTGGCACTTACTCTCTTTGATTCCGGTATCAGATATTCCGGCATATGAGGATTAAATGTAAGCTCCAACTCTCCATCCTTACCAATAGAAAATGGATTTTCACCAAACATCATCCTTCTCCACATGGATAAAAATTCCACCGTAGAACCGGAGAGTCTTGCCACATATCCCTTACCCCAAAGCTCTTTAGCAGGATTTGCAGAACTGGCAATAAATGATGAATTTTCCAGTATAGATCTTCCATATATCTCTGGATCCATAAAGCAAACAAGGCAGGATTTCAGCTCTTTATAAAACTCCTTATAAAGTCCTGCCTTATCTAATTCCAGAAGATATTTATATTCCATATGGAGGAATATAGATTCATTTTCCAGCCATCCAGGTGAGAAAAATTTACATCTTCCAATCTCGCTGGTAGCATCCAAAAGACTGGCATTAACCTTATACATTTGCAGTTCTTTATCATATATATCGCTATTTTTAACCGCCTGATATAAATCTTTTTTCTTTCCTGCATCTTCTAAAACTTTAAGAAGATGTACCTGTCCTTCCAAAAAGCCTGGCATTCTTCTTAATACGAACTCTTCAGGGATGATGAAATCAGCTTTTCTATATTTTTTAATCTCATAGTAAAAATACATAGGAGCAATATCTTCCCCATTTTTCCTAAGGGCTTTCGGCATTCTTATAGAAATAAATGCCTCAAAAGCTGCCATTACTTCTTCTATCTTTTCTTTATCAATTTCTTCTGTTTTTCCTTCAAATCCTTGATATACAGCTTCTCTATATTTTTCCCTTGTATGATTTATGTCATACCAAAAGCTGATCATTTCATCTTTTTCATAGATCTCATCCTTATTCTTTCGGATGGCATCCAGTAATTCTTCTATAAGGACAGAAACTTCTTTATATATCTTTATGCCATCTACATTCTTAAGGCATTTTTTTATAAATCTGATATATCTAAGTAATTCAAGGGTTTCACCATAAGAAGAACCAAGAAGCCCCGGAAGGCCGTTTAATGCGTCATACCATCCAGGTTTTCCCCCTTCCATCTCAATACCAAATCCATAAGGATCAAGGGTTGAAAACTTAACTGATACCAATGTAAGAAGATGAGCCAGTAAAGTGTCACCTACGACCTTTTTATTAATGTCACAGTATTCTTTCAGGTTATTCTTAATCCTCTCTTTTGAAAGACTGTTATACTGCCTTATTCCTTTAGATGTTTCTACATATCTTTCTCTATAAGGATTTACTCTTACCTCAGGAGCATAATATGTATATTTTTCTTCCGTCAGCAATTCTTTCTCCCTATCCGGATAAACAGTAAGATATTCTTCAATAAGATCTAAGATATAGGTCCAGTGATCACACCAATACCCTTCTCCAAAGCTTCCCTTTGTTCCGCCAGAAGAAAAATCCATAAGCTGTATAAAGAGGTCCTTAACTCCTTCTTTTACCTTCCCCTCAAGGAACATATACAATTCTCCAGGAGTAAAGCTACCTTTGAGAAAATCCAATATTTCTTTCTTTTCCTCATCCGAAACATCAGAAAGGATCACCGCTGCACTTTCAGGATCTATTGAAAACACCTGTTTTTCTATAAGCAGCGGATTATACCCATCCGGCTGGATAAGAGACAAAAAAGTCCTTATATTTTCTTTTCCTACATAAGGAGAAAAGAAAGTATCAACTCTTCTGTTCTGAGCCACATCTCTAAAATTTCCATTTCCCTGGGAATAATATTCCGGAAGCACGGAAAAGAAATTATAATCTCTTTCTAAATCTCCGTGTTTTCTTGAATATAGATAAAAGACTTTATTATGACCGAGTCTTACAGGAAATCCTCCCCTGAGCCCGTTATCCATATAACAGTTTTTTGAATAAGCATCAAAATTTTCATTTCCAGTCTGGCAAAGGCAAGGAGACGTTATCTCATCAATAAGTGCCTTAGCTCTCATTTCTTTATTGTTAAAATAATCTTCATCCCTGCTATCCTGAATAAATTCTTTAAAAAGTGCTATGTCTTCAGTATTTCCATAAATCTGATTCATAACCCACTCTTCATCTTCTTCAAGAATGATACTGGTATTAAAAAAAGCCGAAGGAAAAACATTTGAATGATTATCTTTTCCACTTAAGTCTCCTTCGATAAATCTAACCGGCTTTTTATAAGCCTTGTCATATCCAAATACCCTTCCCGGATCCACTATCATAGGAATTCTTTTTCCCTTATGATCAAAACCTGCAGCAAAAACAGCTCCCTCATTAACTTTAACTTCTGCTACATCATCCATAGCTGCGCTTACTTTATAAATGGCAGCATTTTCCTCTATATATTCCGACTGCATCCAGGCTTTTGATGTCTCAGTCATATTTTTCAGATTATCATTACTTATTCCGTAAGGGATTATTGCTGAAAGACCATCCAGAAGCGTAATCTTTCTTTTCTTCCCTTTGTTTTTTATCCTGACTGAACGGATAAGTGCCCCTATCTTTTCTTCAGGAAGCACATAATAAAAAACCTCTATCAAAAGATCACTTATTTCACATCTTACTGACATATGATTTCTTCCTATATGCATCTCATGATCTAAATCCGCATCAGAAAATGCTTCAAAGACTTCATCATTTTCCTTTATAAAAGTTCTAAATCCATGGCCCGAAACCTCTCCATAGGCCTTCTCCGCCGGATAAAACTCCTGTATGCTATGATCTTTATCCTTAACACCGAAACTCACAACCCCCTGTCCGCGATTCACATAGTAGCACCATACCGGGATACCCTTCTTTCCTGCAATACCAGGAAGGAAGCTGCTGAACGGCGATGATTTCATATAATTCTTCTGCACAAATTCGTCCATCTTATTTCTCATATTTTTTCCCTTCGTTAATGCGATAAACTCTGCCATATTAAATGGTCTTTTATCAATCATAAATAGCCCCATGCTTCATTTATAGGTTCCGAATTTTAATATAAGGGTGCATTTTTTATATAGATGAATTATTTTTTAAAAGGATGTATATTATAGATAAGCCTGCTGATTGCTATCCGCAGATTTTTTAAAGAAAGAAAGGAGGATTCTCATGCAGCTCACCAATGACTGGTATCTGTCAGAGGCCGATACTTCAAACAATGATTTTATACATAGAGAACCCACCGAAGAGATAGAGTTTTATAACAATGTTGTTACTGGAAATATTGATGCCGTAAGAAGCAATTGTGAAGAACACCGTTTCTCCAGCGATTTAGGAGTCGGCCGTCTTTCCAGAAATCCTGTCACCAATATCAAATATCATTTTGTGGTAACTGCTGCTCTTGTAACCCGTTACTGCATACAATATGGAATGGAAAGCGAAAAAGCTTTTAGATTAAGTGATTTCTATATCTGTAAATTAGATGATAAAGATACTGTGGAGTCAGTAGTAGATCTTCACGACCAGATGGTAATGGATTTTACCGGTCGTATGCGCCTTTTAAAATACAGCAACTTTAATTCAAAACCTGTAAATGAATGCCTTAATTACATTTATTCACATATAAAAGAAAGACTTAATGTTGAAGATATCGCTGATGCTATAGGTATTTCCCCCAGCTATCTCTCCCGCGTTTTCAAGAAAGAAACAGGAAGTTCCGTAAGTGATTACATAAGAGAGCAAAAGATTGATGCAGCTATAAATCTTCTTAAATTCAGTGACTATCCAATAGTTGAGATTTCGGAAAGATTTGGATTTTCTTCCCAGAGTCATTTTACACAGGCTTTTAAAAATGTGACTGGGATGACTCCTTATGAATATAGAAAAAGCCATGGGCATTCTGAATGGAATGTACATGACTCAAAATAACGGACGCCACGATAGTATTGATGCTCAAGAACAATTGGAAAACGGACGCCCCGATAGTACAGATGCTCAAGCAATCGCGCCAGCGGGCTAAACATGCCCTTTGGCACGATTCTTTCGCATCTTGTATACTATCGGGGCTGGTTATTGTAACTTGTAGCTTCTATAATTCTTTCCAGTTCCTCCATGGATACTCTTCCCCTGTATAAACAAGATTTAGTTCTTTTTTTTCTTTAATATTGGGCTTTAGTGTATATCTTGCCATATTTAATTCTTCTATTAGGTAGATTATTGCTTTCTTATCGTTTCTTTTATCTAACCAATTATTATCTTTTAAAATATCACTATATTTCTTATACACTATTCCATCTTTTTCTAATTGCAAACACTCTTTATAATTAAATACAACTTCAAACCATTTATCATCTATAAATAAAAGATAAATATCATCATATATATGGGGATCATCTCTTATCGTAATTGGTCTAGGAAAGAATGCTAATGTATAAACAATACGTTCATCCTCTGAAAAGTAGAAATAATCTCCATCTTTTACTTCAAAAAATTCTCCTGGTGTAAAAGCCCCCTGAGGTGCTGGATAATACGGATTCTTAATCTTCATCTGATTAATTTCCTGGCATCTTTTTTCACTCAGCTTTCCTCTTTTTAGCTTTAGGTTATTTAAAACTTCTTTTGTAATTTCCATTTCTTTTTCCTCTTTTCTTAAAAAGCATTTTTCTACTAGTACTCTTTTCCCCTTGGTGCTGCATTTATAACCTTATCAATCCCCTTAATTGTCTTAATATTACTATTATTAATTACAGCCTCAAATTCTGTTCTACAGAAGGCATTTAATCCTTCACAATTTTTTATTTTTCTATAATTCTTTCCAGTTCCTCCATGGATATCTTTCCCCTTTATATTTTATATTTAATTCGTATTCCTCATTTTTTAACTTAAAAAATCTATATCTTTCAATTTCAATTTCTTCTAGTAAAAATATTATTTCTTTTATATCTTTTCTTTCATCTATACATGTATTTTCTCTTAGATTTACTGTATATCTGCAATATTTAACTCCATTAATTTTCTCAACTTTAGTTTCCGTATAATCAAATATTATTTCATAACATTCGTCATCAATGATTAACAAGTAAATATCATCATAAACTACTTCCGACTCTCTTCTTAATATAGGCATCGGGTAAAATGCATGAATAAATACTATACGTTCATCTGTAGTTGAGTATAGATTATTTTCATTTTCTACAATAAAGTATTCACAATCTTCCTGAGAAAAATATGCCATAGGATAATACGGATTCTTAATCTTCATCTGATTAATTTCCTGGCATCTTTTTTCACTCAGCTTTCCTCTTTTCAGCTTTAGGTTATTTAAAACTTCTTTTGTAATTTCCATTTCTTTTTCCCTTTTTTAAAAGCATTTTTCTACTGATACTCTTTTCCCTTTGATGTTGCATTTATAACCTTATCAATCCCATTAATTGTCTTAATATTACTATTATTAATTACGGCCTCAAATTCTGTTCTACAGAAGGCATTTAATCCTTCTCCATTTCTGGCTAATATATCTCCTGAGAAAATGGTCTTTACATTAGAACTCTTTATTCCCTTATTATAATTCTCTGAAAAAGAAGTCATTAAACACCTGTTCTTTTACACTGACACATATTTGCATTTCCATCAGTTCCAAAATAAACATATGGATTCGATGCAACAGCCTCCCAGTCTTTATCTGATATAGCCTCTCCCTTTTTTAATGCTTCTATAATTCTTTCCAGTTCCTCCATGGATACTCTTCCCCTTTATAAACAAGATTAATTTCTTTTTTTATTTTTTTATTATCTGAATAAATATACGTATTTTTTAACAATTCTTCTATTAAATAAATAAAGAATTTGCTAAATTTGTCTTCTTCAATTTTTATATTATTTCTTAAATTAAATGAATAATTATAAAGTCTAATATCATTTATTATTTTCTTTTTCGTTTTACCACCTAAATAATCAAAAATTAATTCGTACCACTGATCATCAATAATTAGCACATAAATATCATCATATTGGACATCGGATTCCCTTCTTATTATTGGCATGGGATAAAATGCATCAACTAAAATAATCCTCTCATCCTCGGAAAAAACGATTCCATCTTCCTTCTCTGGCTCAAAGTATTCACAATCTTCCTGAGAAAAATATGCCATAGGATAATACGGATTCTTAATCTTCATCTGATTAATTTCCTGGCATCTTTTTTCACTCAGCTTTCCCCTTTTCAGCTTTAGATTATTTAATACTTCTTTTGTAATCTCCATTTCTTTTTCCCTTTTCTTAAAAGCATTTTTCTACTGATACTCTTTTCCCTTTGATGTTGCATTTATAACCTTATCAATCCCATTAATTGTCTTAATATTACTATTATTAATTACGGCCTCAAATTCTGTTCTACAGAAGGCATTTAATCCTTCACAATTTTTTATAATTCTTTCCAATTCCTCCATGGATAGCTTTCCCCTTTGTAATTTATATTTAATTCATATTCCTCATATTCACATTTATTAAATCTATGCTTTGCCATAGACATTTCTTCTAGTAAATAGATAATTTCCTTATAATCTTTTCTACTATCTAATACCTGATTAATTCTTAAATCTTTTTCACAATAGTAATAATGTATATTATTATTTGATAATTGTTTATACTTTGCCCCGTCAAAAATCACCTCAATCCATTCATCATCAATAAACAAAAGATAAATATCATCATAAAGCTTCTCAGTACTATCATAGACTTTTTCTATCTCTCTTCTTAGAATAGGCATTGGTTCGAATGCCAATATAAATACTATTCTTTCATCAATGGATGCATAAAAATACTGTCCATTATCTATTTTAAAGAATTCTCCCTCTGTATAATATGGTAAATTAGCATACGGATTCTTAATCTTCATCTGATTAATTTCCTGGCATCTTTTTTCACTCAGCTTTCCTCTTTTCAGCTTTAGGTTATTTAAAACTTCTTTTGTAATTTCCATTTCTTTTTCCTCTTTTCTTAAAAAGCATTTATCTACTGATACTCTTTTCCCTTTGGTGCTGCATTTATAACCTTATCAATCCCATTAATTGTCTTAATATTACTATTATTAATTACGGCCTCAAATTCTGTTCTACAGAAGGCATTTAATCCTTCTCCATTTCTGGATATATCTCCTAAAAAAATGATTTGCTTATTTTAACAAAAAAGGACACAGCATTAAATTTCTTAATACCGCAGCCCTTTTTAACTAAACCTCCATACGAGAATAGAATATAACTGTAGAAAGTACCATTTCCACACAATTGAAATTCTTGAGAATCTCTCAATTTTATTAGAATACTTTTCTTCTTTAGTCATATCCTTCCCTCTTCTACTATATTAGCAAATCCGATTTTGATTAACGTTACAATAATCCCCCAGACCTTTATTTGTCAATCTGGACTTTCATTTATTTTTTTACATTTTTTTCATGTGTAACCATTAGAAAAATGAGGCTGTCGCACTAAAGCGACAGCCCCATTCACATTAAGGGGAATGTTATAAGAATTGTTTGGTGTAACAATACACGGCTAGTTTGTAACCTCTACAAGGCTGATATCTGATAATGTGATATCTGCTGTAAGAGGTGTGTCGCTTCCTGCTTTACCAAGGGATATGTAAAGCTGAGCGCTGGTATCATCTGCATTCATTGTGAAATCAAATGATACTTCTTTTTCTTCATCTGCATTAAGATATGGATCTGATCCGCCATACCAGCTATAAGTCTTGCTCATCACGCCAGACTTTGTCTGTCTTGATACTGATGACTTGATCTTATAAGTTACTTTATATTTTTTTCCATTTGTTAAAGAAAGTCCCTCTTTCTTTAACTGGATACTGTAATCCTGGTTTCCTGAATTAGTTATATGATAGATAAGCTTTCCATCAGATATCTCTGTTGTTGCTTCCCCTCCATCGCATATAACATTGGTCCATCCATCTAAACCATCTGTAAAATCTGCATTTGATAATTTATTTTCTCCTGCAGGAACTTCTTCTTTTTCATCTTTCGAACCACTGTTTTCTTGTGAATTCTTTTTTTCTTCTTCTACTGGGTCTGGAGCAAGTTCAGGCTGTTCCATATCAGCTGGCTTTTCTATCTCCACAAGAGATATATCATCGATACATACTCTATGCTGAATATTTATCTCTGACTCACCAACTTTACCAAGACAGAAGCTTACAAATGCTCCTCCATCAGTGTTTGCGGTCATACAGAATATCTTCTCATATGTCTGATATTCTTCTGTCAGATCAACTATATTTTCGCCTGAGTATGCAGCCCATCCATGAGCTTCATCTCCCTGGAGGATTGCTCTCATCTGACGAGGAAGAGAGGACTTTACCTTAAATTTAAACTTGTACCATTTTCCTTTTTCCAGATTAATGCCTGTCTGCTTTAACTGGATTCTCCAGTCATCTGCTCCTGTTCCATTAATCGTAAAGTCTGCTGCATTATCTTCAGACTGACTATCAATTACAAAAGACGCATCTGCATTTGAATCAATATATGCCTCCCATCCGGCTACGCCTGCATTAAATGATCCATTTTTGATCATTGCATCTTCCGTAACTGATATGTCGTCCAAATAAACTAAATCACCATCAAGAAGAACTATCACTAAGTCCTTATCCTTTGCCCCTTCTGGAACTGTCACCTTCAGGTCAAATCTCTTGTCATCCGATGTAACTTCAACTTCATTTTTAACTCCGGCAAGAGTAACGCTTACCTTACTGCTTCCTTCTGATTCTGCTTTAAATGAAAGCGCATAGGTTCCCTCTTCTTTAATAGCAAGAGCTGATTCCTTGATCGTTGTTTTAGCCTTTAAGATCTTAGCTCTATGTATTGTGCCGTCTTTTCCTTCACTTGTTACTTTTACATTAGCTTTATCATCCTCGGAAATCTCCCAATAACCGAGTCTGTTATTTCCCTGATCAAATCCACCGTTATAGACATAGTCTCCTGTTGCAAGGACTGTCTTTTTATTCAGTTCTTCAGGATCCGGATCAGATACTTTTTCAAGTCTTATGTTGCTTAAGCTAAATTCAGCAAGACTTCCCGCCTTTCCTATCTCGTACTCAAAACGGGCATTAGCATCTGTATCCGCTGTCATCTTGAATTCATAAGAATAACTGTTCAGTTTTGTATCTAATTCAACTGTTTTCGCTGTAAGATACTCAGCCCATCCTCTATCCGGTGCCTTAACAGCTACTTTAATGGTTCTCTTAGCCTTAGCTATACCATCAAATGTCACTCTATAGGTCGCACCTTTAACCAGCGGGATTCCTGCCTGAACTAACTGAATACTATAATCTACAGTCCCATCAGCTGTAGGTTTGATTGTTATCTTCTTGTCTTTTATTTCAGCAGTAGCTTCTCCGCCTTCCTGTGTCATAAACTTCCAGTCCACATCATCTGTAAGGCTTTCTACTACTGAAAAATCGCCATTATTTAAATAATTGCCATCAGCGTTTGGCTCACGCAGCTGACTCTCACCTTTTTCAGGCTTAGTTACATTTTCATCATAACTATCTTTCTGATATACACGGACATAGTCTATACAGAACTCTGCTCCGTCCACCTGAACGCCTTCTCCTACTTCGCCTGCCCAGTCATTTCCAACTGCAAGATTAAGTATTACATAGAAGTTCTGATCAAATGGAGCTGGGTAAGATGCTGTTCCTGCACCTTCTGTTGTTGTAAACCAATCATTTTCTTCATGATACTTAACTCCGTCAACATACCATGTGATCTTTCCTGGTTCCCATTCTACAGTAAATTTATGATAGCTGTCTGAGAATGAGCTTCCAACGGCACTTCCTGCTCCCTGACTCTGCATATGAGGATTTCCGTAATGGATAGTTCCAAGGACTTCATTTGTTGACTGTCCCTTAACTTCCATTGCATCAATCTCTCCACATCTTGGCCACTGACCATAGAGATTTTCATTTGTAGGCATTAACCAGAATGCAGGAAGGAATCCCTGTCCTTCTGGAACCTTACAATATGCTTCTACAAGGCCATATTTAAAATCCACTTTATTCTGTGTATTGACACGACCTGATGTGATTTTTCCTGATGCGTCTTCATGAGACTGAAGAACAAGCTTTCCATCTCTTATGAAGATGTTATCAGCGCTGTCCACATATTCCTGATCTTCACCATTTACCCAGGCTTTTTCATGAAGTTCTACATTCCAACAGGATCTGTCAAGAGAAGTACCGTTAAATTCATCTGACCATATGAGGTTATATCCTTCATAGGAGAGCGTTTTGTTTGTTTCTGGAGAAGTAGACTCTTGTGACGTGCCTTCTCCTGACATTTCTGTTTCTTTATATGAGACAACAACCTGAAGAGAAATAGTATCCTCTCCAACTTTTATCATTGCTACCTTTTTAATTTCTTTTATAGCATCCGGCTCAGCTGCCTTTACATTTAAAGCATCTGTAAGCGAAAATGTTACAGAAAGCCCACCAGCTACTAAGATTCCAAGGATTTTTCTTGATTTTTTTGATTTTCCAATAAGTATTATTCCTGAAAGAGAAGCCATAAGAAGGCAGATATATATACCAATCTTTGCTGTATCTCCGGTCTGTACCTTATTTTGCTCAGTTAATGGCTCATCTTTTTTTGCAGGAGTAACATCTGCTTTAGATGCTGCCTTACCTTCTTTGGAAATAAGATTTAAAGAATAAGACTTTTTTGTTCCGGCCTCTATCGTCTCATTCTCTGCTAAAGTCCAAACTGAATCCTTAGCTCCTTCAACATTGAATCCCTCCGGCACACTGCCTTTAAGATCAATACCTGATATATTTTTATCCGTTCCATTATCAATGCTGATTACCGCATTAACATCATCGCCCACCTGATATGAATCTTTGTCCGTCGTAATAGTGATCTCAGGCGTATCAGCTGCTGCTCTAGCCGCAGCTGGTGTTAGTATAACCAATCCCAGCATTGAGGCTGTAAGAAGAGCTGCTGCAAATTTCCTCATGGCCTATACCTCCTCATTTAATAAAGCACGCTATGGAGTCCGTTTTTATTTAAACCTAGCGTGCTTTTTTGGTTTTGTTTGTGTGTGTGTGTGTCTTTTGTGTGTATGTGTATTGTAATAATAGTGAATTTTAAATGAAAGGTATATTAGATTCATTTACGATTTGTCAGATTCATGACATCATTTTATCAAGAGAAAAAATCTATTATTTTTTGTATTGCGAAATCCAACTGCTGTGGATTTGAGAATCTATGATCCGCTTTTTCTACTTCTATCAGTTCTATTACATTTGCTTCTGCAAACTCTTCTGAATAAGCCACAGGAATCATCTCATCCTTTAATCCATGTATCATAAGGATATCATCTGCATAATCAAAAAATTCATATTTTGTAATATCATTATCCTTTAATTCATCCAAAAATTCCTGACTTATCTTTATCAGCCTGTCACGTCCTAAGGTAATCTCTTTACCCTTGGATAATTTGCCTAAATCTTCCTCAGATATCGAATCCATTACTGCCTCATACATTCTTATGCCAGGTGACCTAAGTGCTATTTTGTTAAATGGATTTTCGTTATCATTTATATATTTTAATGTAAGATAAGCCCCAAAACTTACAGAGTAATTATATATTTTATCGGCTTTCATGGTCTCTTTAGCATATTTAACAACCAGTCTTAAATATGTAAGGCATTCATTAAGCACCAGCTTTTTTCTTGCATCCTGTCCATGGCAAGGCCAGTCAAAACATATAACTCCGAATTTCTTATTTTTTGAAGTAATCTTATCCCCGAATCTTTCTATGGATTTATTATCCTTAAATCCCCCAAAACCATGAGTTGCAATGACAATCTCTTTAATATCATGTATATCCTTGTTGAAAAACAATTTGCAACGAACACTAAAACCTTCTTCGTTAATATCAAATAATTTCTGCATATTTTTTCCCTTCTGATAAATATCATATACTAACTCATTTTTTAAATATACCATATAGTGTCTTTGACACATACACGATGATATATTATCATATGATGAGGGTGTAAAACCCATAAAACATCTACTATTTAGGAGGACACTTAAAATGGCTAATATCGCAATCCATACTGACAAGGCTCCTGCAGCACTTGGACCTTACTCACAGGCTATAAAGGCTGGAAATACAATCTATGTTTCAGGCCAGCTCGGTCTTGATCCTGCAACCGGTAAATTTCCTGCAGATGATGCTGTTTCACAGGCTCGTCAGTCTCTTACAAATATCAAAAACATTCTTGAAGCTGCTGGTGCTTCTATGAAGGACGTAGTTACTGTAACTGTCCTTCTTGATGATGTATCAACCTTCGCTGATATTAATAAAGTATATGCTGAGTTCTTTGCTGAGCCATATCCTGCCCGTGCCTGCTATGAAGTTGCAAAGCTTCCTGCAAATGCACTTATTGAAATTCAGGTTACAGCTGTACTCGCTTAAGATAAAAAAACGTACCATTTTGGTACGTTTTTTCATTTTTGACTAATTATTATAACCATAATTCCAAACTTGAGCTCGCTTGGTTTATTATAAGATTTACAGCAGATCGTATTCAGGACGGCGGTCACGGAAGACTCCCCAGCTCATTCTATATTCTAAGAGTTCATCTAAGTCAAAGCTGTGGATAAGGACTTCTTCCTTATCTCTTGTTGCCTGTTCTACAACTTCTCCTATTCCATTTGTAATAAAAGATGAGCCATAGAATTTAAGTTCTGATGACTGATTTCCATTTTCATCACAAGGAATAACTTTTTCAAGACCGATACGATTTGCAGCTACAACCGGCATAAGATTTGAAGCGCTATGCCCCTTCATGCATCTTCTCCAATGTGGCATACTGTCTTGCTCAAGGATTGGCTCAGATCCTATGGCTGTAGGATAAAGAAGGATTTCAGCTCCCTTAGATGCCATTGATCTGGCAGGCTCCGGGAACCACTGATCCCAACAGATTCCAACTCCGATCTTTCCAAATTCTGTATTCCAAACTTTATATCCGGTATTACCAGGTGTGAAGTAGAACTTCTCCTGATAGAAATGATCATCAGGTATATGAGTCTTTCTATAAACTCCAAGCACCCTTCCGTCTGTATCTATCATTGCTATTGAATTATAAAGTACATAGCCATCTCTTTCATAAAAGCTTATTGGCAGTACAACATGAAGCTCTTTTGCAAGATCTTTAAAATGTTTCACAGCATCATTTTCTTCTACTGATTTTGCATATTCATAATATTCATATCTTCTTTCCTGACAAAAATAAGGTCTTTCAAATAATTCAGGAAGAAGTATGATATTTGCTCCTTTAGAAGCGGCTTCTCTTACCATTTTATCAGCTTTTTTTATATTTTCTTCCAGGATTTCTGTCATCTGCATCTGGATTGCAGCAACTGTAACTGATCTCATAAAGAATAACCTCTTAATTATTGATAGTAGTTTTTCATACTAAAATTTTAATAGTACTTTGTTTTGATCATACTTATTTTTTTATCTCATGCCCTTAGGTATCTGCTGGGTTATACAATGGATATTTCCACCACCGACAATTATCTTTCTTGCAGGGATCATAACCACTGGTCTGTCTGGGAAGAGCTTTGAAAATTTTCTTTCTGCTTCCTTATCTGTTTCTTCGTTTTCCCCTCCAAAGGAAGGAACTAAAACGCAGGAATTTCCTATATAGAAATTTACATAGCTTGCAGCAAGTCTTTCTCCTACTTCTCTTTCATCTTCACCTTCATCCGGCATCAGACTTCTCATTTCTTCTTCTGTAATGGTGACAGGAGTCTTTGGGATTGCTATCTTTGTTATCTCAATCTTTCTTCCCTTTGCATCTCTTACTTCTTCTAATACCTTAAGATCTGCAAGACTCATTTCATACTGAGGATCATCTTTATCATCTGTCCAGGCAAGGACTGCGGATCCTGGTTTTACAAAAGCAAATACATTATCTATATGCTGATCTGTTTCATCATTATATATTCCATATGGAAGCCAGATAACCTTAGTTACTCCCAGCATTTCCATAAGTCTGTTTTCTATCTCTTCTTTTGTCATATCAGGATTTCTGCCAGGACTAAGGAGACATTTCTCTGTAACTACACAGGTTCCCTCTCCATCTACATGGATGGCACCACCTTCAAGAACAAAGTCATCACCTTCAAATATCTCGTAGCCAGTCTTTTCAGCAAACTTTACTGCAAAGGCATTATCCTTTTCCCAGTCACTGTAAAGTCCGTTATAAAGACCTCCCCAGGCATTAAAACGCCAGTTGATGGCCTTTACCTTTCCTTCTTCATTCTTAACAAAGGTAGGACCAATGTCTCTTGCCCAGGCATCATCAGATTCTATTATTAAAGGAATGATATTTTCTCTTAAATATTCCTTATCATCATTCGATATACCCTTGTCTGATTCTTTTGATATATCCTTGTCTGATCCACACGAAAGTTCATTTATAAATCTTTCTATCTCTTCCTTCATCCATTGGAAGTTTTCCTCATCAGAGCAGATATAAACTTTTTCTTTTTTTGCAAGATTTGCTGCAATAAGAAGAAAAACCGGCTGTACATCAGCTCCTCCATTGGTCCATGACCCAGGTCTTACAGGCCATATAAGGATAGTTCCTTCATGTTCTTCAAATTCTGCCGGCATTCTAAATCCCATTTCTTTTGGAATTTTTCTTATTAATTCTGTCATGAAAGTCTCTCCTTAAAATCCTCATATGAGAATTCTTTTATAAGACGGCATTCACCTTCTTCATCCATTGCATAGATAGAAGGAAGAGCCATGCCGTTAAATGTATTATTTTTAACCATTGAATAAATGGCCATATCTTCAAAATAAAGTCTATCTCCAGTCTTTATCTTATTATCAAATGAATAATCTCCTATCACGTCTCCTGCAAGACAGGTACATGAAGAAAGCCTGTAGCTATAAGGCTTTTCATTCTTTTCTCCACTATCTTTAAGAGGTGGTCGATAAGGCATTTCTAAAACATCCGGCATATGGCAGGCAGCAGATGCATCCAGTAAAAGGATAGAGATATCATTTTCAACTATATCAAGTACTTCTGTCACAAGATAACCTGCATTAAGTGCAACAGCCTCCCCCGGTTCAAGATAAACTTCTACCGAGTATGTATCTTTAAGGCGTCTGATAAGACTGATCAATTCATCCACTCCATAATCTTTACGACTTATATGATGTCCGCCTCCAAGATTAAGCCATTTGATCTTAGGGCTCTTTAAAATATCTCCAAACTTATCTTCTAAAACTGCTACTGTTGTGATAAGATCATCCACATTCTGCTCGCAGAGTGTATGCATATGGATACCATCTACCAAGTCAAATAAGCCCGGATAGTCCTTTATACCCTTATCGAAATTTTTTCTTGTTACTCCAAGTCTTGAACCAGGAGCACATGGGTCATATATCTCATGATCTCCTTCTTGCGTCGAGCACTCAGGATTTATGCGAAGACCAATGCCTTTACCGGCCTTTTTTATTATCTCTGCATATTTATCTAACTGTGAAAAAGAATTAAAGATAATATGATCACAGATACGGCTTATCTCATCTATCTCGTCCTTTTTATAGGCCGGTGAAAAGATATGATTTTCCTTCCCCATTTCCTCTGCTCCAAGCCTTGCTTCGTAAAGTCCTGATGCAGTTGCTCCGGAAAGATATTTAGCTATAAGCTTATACTCTGCAAATGCTGAGAAAGCCTTCTGGGCAAGGAGGATCTTACATCCTGCTTCTTTTTCAACCCTAGAAAGAATCTGCAAATTTTCCTTAAGCTTTTTTTCATCTATCACATAGGATGGTGTAGGAATTTCCGTGATCTTCATGTTAAATCTCCGTTTAAAAAATTATCTTGTCCCTCGACATATATTTTGAAAAGTTTTTCCCTGCTAACTCTACATATATTAAGTACTAACTCTAACATACTTTTTAGAGTCTTAAACTACATTTAGTCAACAAGCACAGGGTTCTCATCTACAACCCAAGGAAGACCATATTTGTTAAGTGCTTCCATATATGGATCTGGATCAAATTCATCTGTTGTAAATACCCCCGGCTTCTTCCACTGACCAGTTGCAAGAAGCATAGTTCCGATCATAGCTGGAACACCTGTTGTATAAGAAATAGCCTGTGAACCAAGCTCCTTATAGCATTCCTGGTGATCGCATACGTTGTAGATATAGATTTTTCTTTCTTTTCCATCCTTCTTACCAGTGAAGATACATCCGATATTTGTCTTACCAACAGTTCTTGGTCCAAGAGAAGCTGGGTCTGGAAGAAGTGCTTTAAGGAACTGGATAGGAACGATCTCTGTTCCATTATAGTTAATAGGCTCTGTTGAAAGCATTCCAACATCTTCAAGACATCTCATATGATCAAGATAGCTCTGTCCAAATGTCATAAAGAATCTGATTCTCTTTACTTCAGGCATATTACGTCCAAGGGCTTCAATCTCTTCGTGATGAAGAAGATACATATCCTTTTCTCCAACCTGATCGAAATTATATTTTCTATGAATGCTCATAGCAGGAATCTCAACCCACTTACCGTTTTCAAGGTATGAACCAGGAGCTGATACTTCTCTTAAGTTGATCTCAGGATTAAAGTTTGTGGCAAATGCATATCCATGATCACCACCGTTGCAGTCAAGAATATCGATAGTATCTATCTCATCAAAATAATGCTTCTTTGCATATGCCGCAAATACGCTGGTTACACCTGGATCAAAACCTGTTCCAAGGATAGCTGTAAGACCAGCCTTTTCAAACTTCTCCTTATAAGCCCACTGCCATGAATAATCGAAATATGCAGAGAATCCAAGTTCTTTACATCTTTTGTCATAAACCTTTCTCCATTCAGGGTCATCAATATTTTCAGGCTCATAATTTGCTGTATCTACATAATGAACCCCTGCATTAAGGCAGGCATCCATAATTGTAAGATCCTGATAAGGAAGAGCTACATTTAAAACCATATCTGGAGCGTAATCCTTAATAAGGGCTGTTAATTCATCTACATTATCAGCATCAACTTTTGCTGTTACAATGCGGGTCTTTGAACCCTCAGCCTCAATCTTTTTCTTTAAGTCGTCGCACTTTGAAACAGTTCGGCTGGCTATCATCATATCTGTAAAGACCTCATCTAATTTTGCGATCTTCTGAATTGCTACCTGAGCTACACCTCCGCAGCCTATTACCATAACTTTGCTCATATCTATTTTTCCTCCTCTGAAAGAATATCCTCTACGTATTTTGGAAGCATAAATGCTCCTCTGTGAAGATTGGTAGTATAATACCAGGTCTTTAATTTTCTCTCATTCCACTTAGCAGGATTAAAATCCTTAAGTGGATGATATTTTTTAGATGCAAATCCAAACATCCAGTATCCTGCAGGACAGGTTGGAATGCTGGCCTGATATACACGGCTTATTGGAAATGATCTGAATACCTTTCTATGCATGGCACGGAACGCTGCCTCGTCCTCATCATAGAATGGGCTGCCGTGCTGATATACCATGATTCCGTCTTCATGAAGTGCCTTGAAGCAGCTTCCATAAAACTCTCTGGTAAAAAGTCCTTCCGTATGTCCAAAAGGATCAGTAGAATCATTTATGATAAGATCATATTTATCCTGACACCTTCTAAGGAATCTAAGACCATCCATATTTGTGATATGAACTCTGTCATCATCAAATCCCTTTGCTGTTTCCGGGAAGAATTCCTTTGAAACCTTAACGAACATCTCATCCTGCTCAACTACATCAATGTTTTCGATTTCCGGATACATGGTAAGAACCTTTGCTACGCCTCCATCACCACCACCGATGATAAGAACATTTTTTACATTAGGGTGCACTGCCATAGGCACATGAACCACCATTTCATTATAGATAAATTCATCAGCATCCGAGAAAATGATCTCTCCATCCAGTACGATTATCTTTCCATATTCCGGAGTCTTAAATACATCTATCCTCTGGTAATCGCTCTGGCCTGAATATAACTGTTTTTCTACACGTACCTGGTGTCTTACATTATCAGTATCTGATTGTGAAAACCAAATTTCCATCAGCTGCCTCCTTATACCATAACATCTATCATCATACACTCAGGATCTCTTGTTCCCATTAATGAACAACCTTTTTCTCTTGAGTAGTCAATATATTCTATTATTTCTTCTGTGATCAGCTCTCCCGGAGTAAGAATAGGAATTCCCGGTGGATAACACATTACTAATTCTCCGCTTATCTTTCCTGCTGCATCCTTTACAGGGACTGTCATCTTGCTTCCATAAAATGCCTCTTTCGGTGAAAGCTTTAATTCCGGCTGTATAAACTCTCCGCAGTAAAGATCATTTCTATCCTTTTCATAAACTCTCTTAATATCTTCAAGAGCTCCAACAAGTCTTTCAATATCCTGCATTCTGTCTCCAATGGATATATAAGCAAGGATATTTCCGATATCGCCAAACTCGATCTGAATATCATATTCATCGCGAAGGATGTCATATACTTCAATACCTGTAAGACCTATGCCCTGGGTATAGACAGACAGCTTAGTTACATCGAAATCATATACGCTGTCTCCGTCAATAAGTTCACGGCCGTAAGCATAATAACCGCCAAGATCATTTATCTCTTCTCTTGCATATTCCGCCATTCTGGTAACCTTGCTGAAGGCTTCTCTTCCGTGTAGCGCAAGATTTCTTCTTGAAATATCAAGACTTGAGATAAGAAGATAAGAAGCACTTGTAGTCTGGGTAAGATTAATTATCGACTGCATGTATTCTCCATCTACATTTGGTCCTGTAAGAAGTATTGAGCTCTGAGTCAGACTTCCTCCTGATTTATGCATTGAAACAGCAGCCATATCCGCGCCAGCTTCCATACCTGAAACAGGAAGTCCTTCTCCAAAATAAAGATGAGTTCCATGAGCTTCATCTACAAGAGCTTTCATTCCCGCCTTATGAGCCATATCAACTAATTTTTTTAAATCAGAGGCGATTCCATAATAAGTAGGATTATTTACAAATATTGCTTTTGCGTTTGGATGTTCCTTAATAGCTTTTTCAACTTCGTGAGCTTCCATACCTGTTGCGATACCTATTTCCGGATTAACCTTAACCGGCACATAAACAGGGATACCGCCGCAAAGTACTAAAGCATTTATAACACTCTTATGGACATTTCTTGGAAGGATTATCTCATCGCCATCTCTAATGGTTGCCAGGACCATGCACTGAACTGCCGATGTTGTTCCATTTACCATAAAGAAAGCTCTATCTGCTCCGAAAGCATCTGCTGTAAGATTCTCGGCTTCTCTGATAACTGAAACAGGATGACTCAGATTATCCAGCATCTTCATGGAATTAACATCCACTCCGACACATTTTTCTCCTAAGAAATCCAGGAGTTCTGTATTGCCTCTACCTCTTTTATGTCCAGGAACATCAAATGGTACTACTCTTCTTTTTCTAAGTTCTATCAGCGCATCATAAACCGGCGCCAACTGCTGTCTTACAATATTCATGTCATCTCACCCACTGATTATTTTTTTTTGCAACATTTGACCGGGTTGCTTAAGAGTTCTTTTACTTAGCCGTAAAAATCCATAAGCCTTATATTTTCAAGGTTTATCGCTTTCTTTTCAGCAAAAAAATAAAGCCAGAACGCGAAATGGCATCCTGGCAACATAGTCATTCTTATTTAAAGATTTTCTGCTTTTATTCGGAGACGTCACGAAATATTTTGCAAATTATCTAACGAAATTTGACCATTTAACAGGATTCATTCCTGAAAATTTAAGTTCTCCTGATTATCTTAGTTTTAAGAATATCAGGACCGGCCTCTCACTTTCTCGTGCCGCCGGCTACTCAATCAATGTCGCTTTGCAAAACATTCCTGTCTGCTCACTTAGTCAAAATATAGCATTGTTTTAATCATTGTGTCAACTGTAAAATCGCCTACAAATGATATACAATAATGTTCGCTGAATAGTCATATTTTAAATAGTGATAAATGGTCATTTTTTTGCTAAAATTGGGTTAAATCTTGTTGTTTTTATTAATGTAAATATGTACAATATGTCAGGATACTAAAAATAAAATTTTAGTTTCTAAAATGCAATAAACATTTTTTAGAGGAGAAGACTATATGACAAAACAGCAAAAACAATTAATAGCAGCACTATCAGCTATGTTATTTATGGGTGAGGTATTCGGTCTCATAATCTCAGTACTTAACCAGTTAAAAAAAGGTAATCCATGGTACTATGTTTTTAAAGCTTATACACAGGATTCAAACATTCTTTCCATGTTTAGCGCATTTGTACTTTTATTAGCAACTATTAAAGCTCTTAGATCAGAGTCAGAGATTTCTCATAAAGCTCTTGTATTCCGTTATGTGACTACATGTCTTACAACAGTTACTTTACTTATTGTACTTGTTGTCCTTGCGCCAAGTAACGATCCTGATACTGGTGGTTTCAAGCACAACTTCTTTTCTGGATCACTTTTCTGGTATCATGGTTTCTGCCCAATCCTTGCTCTTCTTATGTTCCTTTTCTTCGAAGGAAAACATGACCTTAGGGCAAAGAATATAATACTTGCTATAATCCCAACTTTCTTATATGCGATAGTATGGGTTTCACTTGTTTCTTTTAATATCGTTCCGGACGAAGATGCGCCATACCCATTCCTTAGAGTACATCAGCAGTCTGTTAGCACATCTGTTATGTGGTGCTGCATCATACTTGGTGTTGCTGCAGTTGTTGCAACAGTTTTATTCTTTATCGGAAGAGAAAAGAAGACTATCATAAAGGAAAATACAGAAGAATAGATTCTTTATTAAAGAAAGGGGCTGTAAAAAAGTCCCCTGAAAAGAAGCAAAAAAATCGCTTAGACCGTGAGGTTTAAGCGTTTTTTTGGTACAATTAATTATGCTACTAAATAATAATACCAGCGGTAATTATACACTCCGTCAGCTTAAATTGCCACTAGAAATCGAAAAACTCTGTCGAACTGACATCAACAGGTACATTTTCGAAGCAGAAAATGTTGATTTGAATCATACATATATTGACGGAACTAAAATTTGATTTATTCCATAATATTCCCTGGTACTTTTTAATAATAGGCCAAAACTATTTTTATCTTCTAAGTCACTGTAATTCTGCATCTTTTAACCTACTTTTTTATATTATTATACTATTCTTATCTTATGTCTCTCCGGGTTCTTCTCAAAAGAAAGAAGACTTATGAGTGCAAGGATCTGTCCCTGGATATTATAATGAGCCTCGCAGCTTGGAATAGTCATATCCCAGCTTCCATTTATAAGCCATGATGGAAGATTAAGTCCATCATCAAGCTTTATAGTTGTGATGTCATCTAAATTCACACTTAACATCTTCTTCTTTTTATAGAAAAGACATCTTTTATCTGTTACAATAAGGAATTCTTTTCCTGATCCAAATATCGTGGCATCTGCCATTATTATGACTCTTTCATCCTGACTAAGATCAGATACGACACGAGCTCTGACCTTATCAAGCAATTCCTGATTTTTTCCTTCTGCTGCCACATCACCGCCATCATAGATATTACTATTCAGATAATCTTCTATAGCTTCTGTTGTTCCAAGTTCATCAAGACAATACTTCCAGTCTTCTATACATTCTCTGGTATTTTTCTTTTCCATTGCCTTATTTAAATCTCTTGTAATGTAGTATAACTCTGAATTTAATATCTCGCCTTCTTTTTTCTCTTTATCTTCCTTTTCTTCCTCATCCCAGACAATATCAAACCAGGCGCGGCAATACTGACATTTAACTCTCTTACTGAGTGTTGTAAGCTCTAACTCAGCCCCACAATTTGGACACTTTCTCTGCTCTAATTTCATTCGTGTTTCTCCTTTTGTTCCAATGTAATTTTAATATTTTTCATTTTACATTATAGAACTTTTTTATCATATAAATGTTGCAAATAATGGAGCAAGTGCCACGGTAATGATACCTGATACAGCTATAGCAAGACCACTCATAGCCCCTTCAATCTCTCCTAATTCCATGGCCTTTGCAGTTCCAATGGCATGACTTGCTGCCCCAAGCGCAAGTCCCTTAGAAATTGGCTCTTTAATCTTAAATATTTTTAATATTAATTCTCCAAAGATATTACCCAGAACTCCTGTAATAACTATTACTGCAACTGTTATAGTTACATATCCGCCTAACTCTTCGGAAACCCCCATTCCTATTGCTGTTGTGATGGATTTTGGAAGAAGAGTAACATATTCCTTATGTGTTATCTTGCATATAATGGCTATTACAAACACTGTTGTCATGCTCGTTACACCGCCTGTTACAAGACCTGCTATTACAGCAGCAATATTTTTCTTTAACAATTCCATCTGCTCATATAATGGAATAGCAAGACATACCGTAGCAGGTGTTAGAAGCCATGAAAGTACCTGTGCCCCACTTTTATAAGTTTCATAATCCACGCTTCCTAATTTAAGCACGATCATAGTGATCATGATTGATATAAGAAGTGGATTAAATAATCCCAGTTTAAATTTTTTCTTGAGAAAAATGCCTAATTCATATCCTATAAGACTAAGTACAACTCCTGCATATAGTGAGTTTTTAAAGAAGTCATTCATCTTTCTTATCCTTACCCTTTCTGATTATCGCCTGTGATACAAGTCCCGTTGCTGCCATAACCGTAATTATTGCTACTACAGTAACTATAGTGGCCGGGATCAGCATACCTTTAAGAACCCCCCAGCTCTCTAAGAGTCCAACTCCTGCAGGAATAAACATTACAGGCATGATCTCTATCAGAAATTTTCCTGCGTCTTTAACTTTATCTAATTTGATAAGTCCTGTCATAAGACCGACAAAAAGGATCACCATTCCATAAATACTTGCAGGAATAGGAAGCGGGATAAGATATTTAAGTGCTTCTCCTATTAAGGAGATAATAATTATTATCAAGAATTGTTTTAGATACTTCATATTTGACTCCTATATATAATTCTAAAAAAGTTACACAGCTTTATTCTACTCTTGTGAATGTAATTGCGCAACGCAATGCATTCTAAATTGCTTTGCAATTCTTCGCTATGCATTCATAAATTGCTTTGCAATTTATTTCATGTCGTGCTGTC
>DFFQ01000007.1:0-37507 GCA_002371025.1 Lachnospiraceae bacterium UBA3772
CCCATGCTGTATAGCCTCTTGCTTCAAATGTTGCTCTAAGTCCACCTGATGGGAATGATGAAGCATCCGGCTCACCTTTGATAAGTTCCTTACCTGAGAACTCCATGATGACTCTTCCATCTGCACCTGGTGTGATAAAGCTGTCATGCTTTTCAGCTGTGATTCCTGTCATAGGCTGGAACCAATGTGTATAATGTGTAGCTCCTTTTGAGATAGCCCACTCTTTCATAGCCTGAGCAACTTCATTTGCAAGGCTGATATCAAGCTTTGCGCCCTCATCGATTGTCTTTCTGAGTGAAGCATAAGCCTCTGGTGAAAGGCAACCCTTCATTGTTCTGTCATCGAAAACAAGTGTTCCGAAATACTCTGGTACTGAACTCATGATATATCCTCCTGATTAATAATTTTACTTAATTAAATGAAATATCCCGCCACAGCTTTGCACATCTCGTCTTCGCTTCGTTACGGATATGTGTGACGTTTTTCTCAATTATCAAAATAAAAAAAGGCGCTTTCCGGGTGTTATCCGAAAAGCGCCTTTGCTTTTATGTTCGTAATAGTACTCTTTTATCTTTTAATTGTCAACAAATTTTTTTCACAAATAATCGTAAGGCGAAAAAAATACAGTGATTTTTGTATCCTTGCTTTTTTTTTAATTTATAGGTATAATTTATTCACCGAAATCAATTTCGCCGAAATGCATTTCGGTGAAATTGATTTCGGTATTTTATAAAAAGGAGGTCATAACATGCAAGACGTATTTAGAGGAAGAAAAACTGAATTAAGAATTCTTGATAAAAAATATAAAAATCCCGGTTTTGTAATGACTGTTTTATATGGTCGCCGTCGTATCGGAAAGACAAAACTGATCAATAAATTTATACATGATCATGATTGCAGAAGCATTTCATTTACAGCCGTCGAACGCGGTGAAACTGAGTTATTATCGATGATGACTGAATCAGTATTAAATGCCCTGTCCCCGGAATTAGTTGGCACTATCAGCTTTAACAGTTTTGAAAACCTTTTTGAATATATTGGAGCAAAAGCAGAAAAAGAAAGATTGATTTTCTTTATAGATGAATATCCTTATCTTGCAAAACAATGTCCTTATATACAATCAGTTCTTCAAAAAGTGATAGACACTAAGTGGAAAAATGGAAATCTATTTTTTATTATATGCGGTTCACTGGTTAGTTTTATGAAAGATGAAGTCTTAGCAGAATCGGCCCCTTTGCACGGCAGAAGCGATCTTGAATTAAAGCTGCGGCCCTTCAATTATCTTGAAACCGCAGAGTTTCTAAATAACTACACAAATGAAGAAAAGGCCATCTGCTACGGTCTTACAAATGGCGTTGCAAAATACATTGAACAGTTTGATACCTGTAACTCATTAGAAGATAACATCATTGAACAGTTTTATTCCATCGGTGGATACTTTTCAGAAGAACAGATTAAAACCGTAATTACAAACGAAAAACAAAATCCAGCTTTATATAACTCTATTATTTCAGCTGTTGCCACTGGTCATACTAAAAATAGTGAGATTGCCTCATATGTAGGAGTTGATGACGTTACTTATCCATTAAAAGTTCTAGTCAAAGCTGAATTATTAGAAAAAAGAGTTGCAAAAAAACCATATTATATCCTTAACGACAGTATGATAGAGTTTTGGTTCCGTTATGTAAATAGAGCTACCAGCCTTATAAATGCTGATAATGGTGCTTCATATTATTATTCATCCGTTAAAGATCATTTACATGATTTTATGGGAAAAATATTTGAGAAAATGGCGAAAGAATATCTAATGTCTCATGCAGGGCAGGACAATCTACCTATTCTCACAGATATTTCAGATTATCAGGATACTGTCCTTGATGAAAATAAAAAACAAAAACAGATTGAAATAGACTTACTTGGTAAGAATGGAAACAAAATTCTTTTGGTTGGCGAATGTAAGTTTAAAAACTCTCCGTTTGATAAAGCAGAATATGATAAATTAATGGATAAGATCAAATATATTCCTGCCAATAATCCTTTGATCTGTATCTTTTCCCTTGGCGGTTTCTCTGATTATGTTAGCGAAAACGCGATAGGATGCAAACTGATCACCTTAGACGATATGTATTAAAAACAACAACTAAAAAACTCCTTACCGGCTCATCCCATAAAAAGGGCACATATTGATATGCACCCTCTTTACCATACAAAGCAGTAAGGAGTTTTTATTATATATACGTTTTTAATATCCCATCAGATATTTATCTACCTCAGCGGCAGCTGACTTACCTTCCACTATGGCATGAACAACCAGAGACTGGCCTCTATGCATGTCTCCTGCTGTAAATACCTTATCTACATTTGTAAGATAGTCATCCTCTTTTGTTTCAACTACATTCCTGTCAGTTCTCTTAACCTTAAATGCATCTGTTACATAGCTTTCGCAGCCTGTGAAACCTGCTGCAATAAGAAGAAGATCGCATGGGATCTCTTTTTCTGTTCCCGCTTCTTCAACCAGGCTTCTTCCTTCAAAATGTACCTTAACTGTAACTATCTTCTTAAGTTTTCCGTCTTTATCAGTCTCAACACTCTTTACAGTTGTTGAATACTCTCTTGGATCCTTGCCAAATACTGATATTGCCTCTTCATGGCCATAATCAGTCTTTTTTACCTTAGGCCACTCTGGCCATGGATTTGAGGCAAGTCTTTCAACAGGTGGTTCCGGCATCATTTCAAGGGCTATAACAGACTTTGCCCCCTCTCTCATACAGGTTCCGATGCAGTCATTACCTGTATCACCGCCACCAACGATAACAACATTCTTTCCTGCAGCTGATATAAAATCAGCACTGTCGCTCTTTGAAAGCTCCCCAGGAAGTCTGTTCTTGGTCTTAAGGAGAGTCTTAGTAGTCTTAGTAAGAAAATCTACTGCAAGATACATGCCACTCTTTATCTTATCGATTCCCTCAGCACTGAGCCTTCTTGCTTCCTTGGCACCACAGCAAAGAACAATAGCGTCATAGTTCTTCTCTAATTCCTTGGCGGAAATGTCATTTTTACCTTTGCCTCCAATATTTACGCCGGTCTTAAATACAACACCCTCTGCCTCCATAAGAGCTTTACGGCGGAGTATCACATCCTTATCCAGCTTCATATTAGGAATACCAAACATAAGAAGACCACCTATCTCTTCTTCACGTTCAAAAACAGTTACAGAATGTCCTCTGTAATTAAGGTCATCCGCCGCTGCAAGGCCTGCCGGGCCTGCTCCTACAACAGCAACCTTCATACCACTTCTTACCTTAGGTATCTCCGGCTGTACATATCCTCTCTTAAATGCCTCTTCGATTATAAAGAGCTCATTTTCATGGACTGTCACTGCTTTTCCATTAAGACCGCACATGCAGGCTTTCTCACAGAGTGCAGGACAGACGCGTCCTGTGAACTCTGGAAAATTGCTTATCTTATGAAGTCTTATATATGCTTCCTTAATATGTCCCTTAAATAATTCATCATTAAATTCCGGAATAAGATTATGAAGAGGACATCCTGTTATCATACCTGAAAGCTTTACTGCTGACTGGCAAAGAGGAACTCCGCAATTCATACATCTGGCAGCCTGCTCACATCTTTTTTCCTCATCCATGGCAATATGGAATTCAGCAAAATTCTTTAATCTGTTTTCAGGGCTTACCATCTCATTATCTGTTCTTTCATAATCAAGAAATCCTGTCATTTTTCCCATTTCTTTTTAGCCCTCCTTAGCCTGCGATCTCATGAAATGCTTCTGTACGTGCGTTGTCAGGTGTAAGTCCCTGATTCTCGTACTTGGCAATAGTTGACATCATTATCTGGTAATCCTTAGGAACGATCTTCTTAAATAATGGAAGATAAGTATCAAAGTCTTTAAGGATCATCTCTGCTTTCTTTGAACCCGTTTCCTTAAGATAATCAGTAAGTATTCCCTTTAATTCTTCTATATCATACTTATCAGTAACCTGATTTAAAGTATCAAGATCCTTATTCATTCTCTTATAAAGACTGTGATCCGTATCAAGTACATAAGCAATACCACCTGACATACCGGCAGCAAAGTTCTTACCAGTCTGGCCTAAAATGACTGCACGTCCGCCTGTCATATATTCAAGTCCGTGATCACCGCAGCCTTCACTTACAGCTATAGCACCAGAATTTCTTACACAGAATCTCTCACCTGCAATACCTGTGATATAAGCCTTACCTGAAGTAGCACCGTAGAGAGCTACATTTCCGATGATGATATTTTCATCAGCCTTATATCCCGCATTAGAAGGAGGTGTAACAATAAGCTTTCCGCCTGAAAGTCCCTTACCAAAACCATCATTTGCGTCTCCTGTAAGTCTTATAGTAAGTCCCTTAGGAATAAATGCGCCAAATGACTGGCCACCGCCACCTACAGCATTTACTACATATGTATCTTCCTCTAATGAAGATCCCATTCTCTTTGTTATCTCTGATCCAAGGATCGTACCAAATGAACGGTCTGTACTTGAAACTTTAACTTCAACCTGTTTCTTTAATTCCTTAGCATTCTTAGATGAAATAGTCTTTCCATCTCCATTTATGCCAAGCATCTCTGGAAGAAGGATCTTTTCATCAAGAGTCTTATCAAGTTCAAAATCAAAGAGCTTATTTCTATCAAAATGTGACTCCTTCGCATTTGCTGTTTCCTGATTTAATATTACTGAAAGATCAAGTTCTTCCATATATTTTCTAGACAGATCATTTCTTACCTTAAGACAGTCTGTATGACCTACCATTTCATTAACAGTCTTAAATCCAAGAGACGCCATGATCTCTCTAAGCTCCTCAGCTATATGAGTCATGAAATTCATAACTGCTTCAGGTGTACCCTTGAAGCACTTACGAAGCTTCTCGTTCTGAGTTGCTATACCTACAGGACATGTATCCTTTGAGCATACTCTCATCATCATACATCCCATACATACCAGTGGAGCTGTAGCAAAACCAAATTCCTCAGCACCAAGAAGTGCTGCAACTGCCACATCTCTTCCACTCATTAACTTACCATCTGTCTCAATCCTTACTCTGTTTCTAAGTCCATTAGCAATAAGGCTCTGATGAGCTTCTGCAAGACCAAGTTCCCAAGGAAGTCCGGCATGGTGCACACTGCTTCCAGGAGCAGCTCCTGTACCGCCGTCAAAACCCGAAATAAGGATTACTTCTGCACCGGCTTTTGCAACACCAGATGCGATAGTTCCAACACCAGCTTCTGATACAAGCTTAACTGAAATGCCGGCATTTCTATTGGCATTCTTTAGATCATAGATAAGCTGAGCTAAGTCTTCGATCGAATAAATGTCATGATGAGGTGGTGGTGAAATAAGAGACACACCAGGAGTTGAAAATCTTGTCTTTGCTACCCAAGGATAAACCTTCTTTCCTGGAAGATGTCCGCCTTCACCAGGTTTAGCCCCCTGTGCCATCTTGATCTGGATTTCATTTGCACTGACAAGATAAGCACTTGTAACACCAAATCTTCCTGAAGCTACCTGCTTTATAGCAGAATTCTTCTCTGTTCCAAATCTCTCTGCATCTTCACCGCCTTCACCGGTATTGGATTTTCCACCCAGTCTGTTCATGGCGATGGCTAATGTTTCATGAGCTTCCTTTGAGATAGAACCATAAGACATAGCACCAGTCTTAAATCTCTTAACGATCTCACTTACAGGTTCAACATCTTCTAACTTAACAGGCTTTCTATTTGGAACAAACTCTAAGAGACTTCTTAAAGTATGAGGACGCTTAACATCATCCACAAGTTCAGTATATGCCTTAAAGTCCTCGTCACTATTGGTTCTTACAGCCTTCTGGAGGGCAAGGATAGTACGTGGATCATAGAGATGATCTTCTGCCTCCTTGCCACTGCGAAGCTTATGATAGCCCTCACTGTCAAGAGAATCATCAACTGAAAGTCCCATAGGATCAAAAGCCTTATTATGTCTATATGTTACATCTTCATTTATTTCCTTAAGTCCGATACCGCCAACACGGCTTACGATACCGCTGAAACATTTGTCTACTAACTCTTCTGAAAGACCTACTGCTTCAAAGATCTTCGCTGACTGATATGACTGGATAGTTGAAATACCCATCTTTGCCGCAATCTTAACAACACCTGAAAGAAGTGCATTATTATAGTCTTCAATTGCTGTATGGTAATCCTTATCAAGAATTCCATTGTCTATCATCTCAGTGATACATTCATGAGCAAGATATGGATAAATGGCTCTTGCACCGAATCCAAGAAGCGCTGCCATATCATGTACATTTCGTGGCTCACCACTTTCAAGGATAAGAGATACCGCTGTCCTCTTCTTTGTTCTTACTAAATGCTGCTCTACATATGAGACTGCAAGAAGTGATGGAATTGGTAAATGATTCTCATCAACGCCTTTATCAGAAAGTACTATTATGTTATTTCCTTCTGATACCGCTCTGTCAACTTCTACACTAAGCTTATCCAATGCCCTGTCAAGTGATGTATTCTTATAATAAAGGATTGATACAGTTTCAGTATGGAATCCAGGCTGATCAAGTTCCTTTATCTTAAGAAGGTCAACACCTGTAAGGATTGGGTGATTTACTTCAAGCACTCTGCAGTTATCACCTTTTTCTAAAAGGAGATCACCGTCTGAACCGATATACACTGTTGTATCTGTTACTATCTTTTCTCTAAGTGAATCGATCGGAGGATTTGTTACCTGCGCAAATCTCTGATGGAAGTATCTAAAGAGTGGTGAATGTCTCTCTGAAAGCACTGCAAGTGGTACGTCATGACCCATTGAAACTGTAGGCTCGATACCATTTATAGCCATTGGAGCTATCTCTTCTTTTACATCTTCATAGGTATAGCCAAATACTTTAAATAATTTATGTCTTAATGACTCTTCATGATTTTCAACTTTCTTATTAGGGATCTTAAGATCAGCAAGATGAAGGAGATTCTGATCGAGCCATTCTCCATAAGGATTCTTTCTTGCATATCTTTCCTTACATTCCTGATCCGTTATTATCCTCTTTTCCTTTGTATCAACAAGAAGGATCTTACCTGGCTCAAGTCTTGACTTCTTAACTATATGAGAAGGATCAATATCAAGAACACCGACTTCTGATGAAAGGATAAGTCTGTTGTCATCTGTTACATAATAACGGGATGGACGAAGGCCATTTCTATCAAGAGTTGCTCCCATAACTTCACCATCTGTGAAAAGGATAGCTGCAGGACCGTCCCAGGGCTCCATCATTGTTGCATAATAGTGATAGAAATCTTTCTTTTCTCCATCTATCATCTCATCATGCTTCCAAGGTTCAGGAATAGTGATCATCATTGCAAGAGGAAGATCCATACCATTCATGTAAAGGAATTCCAATGTATTATCTAACATGGCTGAGTCTGAACCAACTGATGAAATAACAGGATAAACTTTATCAATATCACTCTTGATAAGAGGAGATGTCATAGTCTCTTCACGAGCCAGCATCCTGTCAGCATTACCCTTTATAGTATTGATCTCACCATTATGAGCTATCATTCTATATGGATGAGCTCTGTACCATGAAGGTGTCGTATTAGTTGAGAATCTTGAATGTACGATACCTATGGCTGACTTATAGCCGCCTGCGTTAAGATCTGTATAGAATTTTCTTAACTGTTTAACAAGGAACATTCCCTTATATACTATTGTTCTAGAAGACATTGAACAGATATATGCATCATCGTCCGAGCTCTGCTCAAATTCACGTCTTATAATATAAAGCTGTCTATCAAAATCTCTTCCCTTTTCTACATTTTCAGGGCGTCCTATGAAACACTGCACGATGTGTGGCATACATAAAAGTGCAGGCTCTCCAAGTACTTCCGGAGTGATAGGCACTTCTCTCCAGCCAAGGAATTTAAGACCGCTCTTTTCTGTTATCACCTGCATCATACGCATGGCAAACATTCTCTTTAATTTATCCTGAGGCAGGAAACACATTCCTATACCATAATCGCCTTCATCGCCTAATGTGATCCCCTGCTTTTCTGCTTCTTTTTTGAAAAAGCTATGGCATATCTGAAGTAATATTCCAACTCCGTCTCCGACTTTTCCAGTTGCATCCTTACCTGCTCTATGTTCAAGTTTTTCTACAATGCTGAGGGCATCATCCAAAACATCCTCTGTTTTTCTGCCGTCAATATTAACAACTGCACCAATACCGCAGGCATCATGTTCTTCTGTAAGATACTGCTGATATTTCTCCTTATCCATACTGCTTTTCCTTTCTTTTGCTTTATCCGGCTTTAGTCGCCATTATCTTAACGCGATACCATATAAACAACAAAAGGCGCTCTTCGGCCGTAAACCGAAAAGCGCCTTTGCTTTTGTCATGGAACATAATTTATACCTGTTGGCTGGATATGTCAAGAATAAAATTAAGTTTTTTTGCTTTTTGCAAAATTTTTTAATGTTGAACTCAACTTTGACTTGACTTTATTTAGTCATCAAAATATAATTTCTACATATTTTTTATTTCTGATATGATTAGTTTATCGGAATTTAAGCATTCTCCGAAATAAAGAAAAAAACAAGGGAGATCAAATATGTCATATACCGCAGAAGACGTTTTAGAATACGTAGCTGAAGAAGACGTAAAGTTTATCCGTCTTGCATTCCTTGATGTTAACGGAATTCATAGAAACCTTTCAATTCTTCCAGCTGAATTAAAGAAAGCATTTAATTTTGGAATTCCAATCGACGCTACAGCAATCGATGTTTTCCATAAAGTAACAGGATCAGATCTTTTACTTCATCCAGATCCATCTACTCTTTCAGTTTTACCTTGGAGACCTGAACATGGACGCGTAGTAAGAATGTATTGCAGTCTTACTTATCCTGATGGACGCCCATTTGAATGCGACACCAGATCTCTTCTTAAGAAGGCAGTAAGTGATGCTAAAGCATGTGGCTTAGAGTTTACTTTTGGATCAGAGATGGAATTCTATCTTTTTAAATTAGATGATGACGGCAATAAGACTTTCGAGCCTTATGATAATGCTTCTTATCTTGATATTGCTCCAGAAGATAAGGGAGAAAATATCCGTCGTGAGATCTGTCTTACATTAGAGCAGATGGATATCATCCCTCTTTCATCTCATCATGAGATCGGCCCTGGCCAGCATGCAATTAATTTTATACATGGAGACCCTATCACTGCCGCAGACAATGCAGTTACATTTAAAAATGTAGTTGAGACAGTTGCCGGCCGTAATGGACTCTGGGCTTCATTTGCGCCAAAGCCACTCAAGGATAAAGCTGGTTCTGCCTTCAGAGTTATCATGTCAGCCAGAGATTCTAAAGGTGAATTCCCTGCTGAACCGATCATTGGAGGTCTTTTAGATAAGATACCTGAAATGATGGCTTTTCTTAATCCTATTGATGATTCATATAGAAGACTTGGTACCAGCCGTGCCCCACTCTATATTTCCTGGTCAAAGGATAATCGCTCTCAGCTTATCCGTTTCCAGAATACAGATATAGCAAATCCTAAAATTATCCTTAGATCACCTGATCCACAGGCAAATCCTTATATAACATTTGCCCTTATGATCTATGCAGCTCTTGACGGATTAAAGAATAATACAAAGCCTATGGATCCGGTTAGTTTTGATCTTCAGGATGCTACTTCACAGGAAGTATCTTCTCTTACAAAACTTCCTGAGACGATCTCTATTGCAAAGAACATTATGAAGAACAGCTTCTTTATAAAGGATATCGTTCCAGAAGAGATCATACGTCTTTATCTTGAGAAATAAACTATTGAAATAACTACGTAAAGATATAAATCCCGTAATAAATATCAGCGGGATAGCATGAGGTTTTTTAAATGCCATTATTAGAACATACATACAGCCTTCTTATCATTTCATCATCAGAAGGCTTTACAACATCATTTAAAAACATCATACCAAAACAACGTTTTTCCAAAATTTCCGTTGCTACAAACGAAACAGAGGCCAGACGAAACCTGGTCTCTGATAATTTTGATCTTATTATAATCAATTCTCCTCTCTGCGGCGAATCAGCCCAAAGATTAGCAATCGACCTTGGAAGCAACAAAACAACAGTAGTTCTCCTTTGTGTTAAAAATGATATCCAGTCGGAAATCTATTCTGCTGTTTCAATCCACGGAATCCTTACTGTAGCAAAACCAATCTCTAGAACCATCGTTCTTGAAACAATTGATGATATGTGTGCTTACCACGAAAGACTGAGACGTCTTGCAAAAAAGACCACATCTCTCGAAACAAAAATGCAGGAAATCCGTCTCGTAAACCGTGCAAAATGGCTCCTCATCGAAAACGAACATATGTCTGAAGACGAAGCCCACCATTATATTGAAAAATATGCCATGGATCACAGCCTTTCCAAGGGAGAAGTGGCTGAAATCATCAAACAAAAATATGGTGAATAGTATTATTTTGTCTCGAAATAATATAGATATACATCCTCTAATCTTATTTCATCCGTCGACAATCTGAACCCTTCTGGAAGTGTTTCAAACATTTTCCTAAAATAATACTTCCCTTGTTTTCTAACTATATTTCCTCCGGAGTATGTTATCAGTGATGAGATTCATAAGGGTTGATTTTCCGGCACCATTAGGCCCTAAAAGTCCATATATTCCCGGCGTAAAACAATAATTAAATCTGTTAAGCGCCGTCACTTTATTATATTTTTTTGTAAGATCAGTTATTTTTAATTCCATTATTTTTTAACCCGTTCTCCCTAAACTTCTTCTCTTCCCTCTATTAAGTAATAAGCCATCATGAGAAGTGCCGCGAGTATTCCAGCTACAAACATAGCAAGTCCCGGACCATAATCCCTCATGATATTATTAAAGATAAACGCCTGGGCAAATGTAACATTTCCCATAAAATCTATTCCAAGATATGCAAGAGTATCAGGAAGAATCAAAATGAGCACTGCAACCATTAACCCTTTTATCCCTCCCATTTTATCCGCTAAAAGACTGACAAAAAACCCAAACGCCGCAAGCAACAGACTCTGCATTAAAATAAAAAGAATATAGAATCCCGCTATTGAAATATGAAGTCTAAAATCCTCAAACGACCGGATGCTTTGTACCGTCGCTCCAAGATTTTTAAATTTATAATTGTTACTAATTTCTATTATTCTAAATATGAAAGAAACTACGGTTATAATAAATGCTATTATTTTGAAACACTTTCATGACCTGTGCCATGATCTATCTCGATATTTATTCTTACATCCGGATATCTTCTAGTTAAATCATCCATAATCTTACTCTTCAGATCCTCATCACTCATATAAAATTTAAATGGAACCAGAAGATCAAACATCATCCTCTTTTCCACATCTGTCTTTTCTAACTGGAAATCATGTATAGATAAATCCTTGCTGATGTTTTTTACTATTCCTTTAACTATCGTCTTCGCTTTATCGGTCTCGCTGTCATCAATGATAACAGGGTCAACGTGAATAGATACTTTACATCCCATGCTTTCTTCTACTCTTCTTTCCGCCGCATCTATTATCTTATGGGCTTCAATCATTGTATAGGAAGAAGGAAGTTCCGCATGAAGATATACATAGATCCTTCCCGGACCATAGTCATGCACTATAAGATCATGTATCCCTAAAATACGCTGGTCTTTAAGTACCAGTCCCATAATATCTGACGTATATTCATCATCTGCCGGCCTTCCGAGAAGTGGATATAAAGTCTCCTTCATTGCAGAAAGTCCTGTATATATGATAAATACAGCCACTACAACTCCACCGATTCCATCAATATGAAGTCCTGTAAAATGTTCCACTAAGACAGATGTAAGAACAAATGAAGTCGCTATACAATCTGACTGACTGTCTTTAACCACTGCACTTAAAGTCTCTGAATTAACAGTTTTATTAATATGGTAGTTATATGCAGCCATAAAAGCTTTTACCATAATTGAAAGAATAAGTATCGCTATAGCAAGACCGCTTAATTTTACATCTGTCGGGTGAAGGATCTTTACAAATGATTTTCTAAATAATTCTGCACCAACAATTATTATCATTACAGATATGCTGGTTCCTGCTATATATTCAATTCTCCCATGACCATAGGGGTGTTCTGTATCTGCTGGTTTTTCAGCCAGTTTAAATCCGATAAGAGTAACAACTGATGACGCTGCATCACTTAAGTTATTAAATGCATCCGCGCTTATGGATAAGGCATTCGTTATGATTCCTGCGAAGAATTTAACAAGAAAAAGGAAGATATTAAGAACTATCCCAACCAGTCCTGCTTTTTGTCCTAATTTATTTCTTTCCACTATTTCATCGCCTCCATATCAACTTTCATCTTATATTTCACACCAAATTTACTAATTGTTTTATTTTTGTTAATTTTCTGTTCATATTTCTAGGTTATCTTATACATAAAGTTTTTTCGTAACTCTCTCATTTATTTATTGTTTATTGTAAAGAAAAACCTCGTCAGATTTGGCGAGGTTTTTCTTTATGTTTCCACTAAACTAAAAAAAATCCTTCAGCCCCGTTACACTGTAATTTGTCCCTAATGTTTAAGATAAAAGATTGCAAGCTGTGTTCTGTCTCTTATCTCCAGCTTCTCTAATATAACCGATATATAATTTCTTACTGTTCCAAGAGAAAGGAAAAGCTTATCCGCTATCTCCTGATTGGAAAGCCCTTCAGCCACCAGCTGGATCACTGCATACTCCTTATCTGTGATCCCCGCCGCACTATAATCAAAGGAACTGCTTTTGCTCTGCATTATATCCGGTATTCTTTCAACTACTGCCCCCCCAAATACAGTCTGTCCCGACATCGCCGCCCTAAGGCTTTCAGGAAGAGCCTTATAATCCTGTTTTAAAAGATACCCTCTTACGCCTATTTTTAGCGCCTGTACGATATATTCCTCATCTGAAAATGTAGTAAGAAGTAATATCACTGCATCTTTATATTTTGCTAAAACCTCTTTTGCCGCTTCAAGCCCATTCATTTTAGGCATTCTGATATCCATAAGTATGATATCCGGCTTCATTTCTTCATAAAGAGGAAGTGCCTTACTTCCATCATGCCCCTCCGCAACAACCTCAAACTCATCATCTGCCTGAAGTATCATCTTTAGCGACATGGTTATAAGTTCATCATCATCTATTATAATAATCTTTTTCTTTCCCATAATGTCCTCACCCTTATTATTCTATACAAGCATACTAAATCCTACCTATCATGACTCATCCTGACATTTGTCAGCAATCTAAGCCATTGTGTCATTATTAGATCATTTTATCGGAACCCTTACAAACAAGGTAAATCCCTGGTCCATATAGATATTTAGATCTCCTCCGAGGTCTTCAACCCTGTCTTTAATATTTATCAGACCAATGCCACTTTCTCTTCTATCCTCACTACATAGATTTGAAATGATCCTTTGAGCCTCATCTTTATCTATAACTCCATTATCATAAATTTTTAGTTCTGTATACCCCAGAATCTGATGCAACAAAATCTCCGCTTCATTTCCATTACTGTGGTGACTGATATTTGCCACCGCCTCTCGAAGGATACCAATAAAGGCCAGCTTTACTTCATTTGAAAGTTTCATCTCTAAATCAATATCCAGGCTCACCTTAAAATCCGGTATTTCCTTTATTATTTCTTTCACAGATTTACCTATATCTATAGAATCATCATGAAGATCATGGACACTCTGTCTCATCTCCCTCATGGCATCATTCAAGGTCGCATCCAGCATTTGAAGCTGTGGTGCTATTTTTTCATCGCTGTTTATCGTCTTTATTGCTCCAAGAAGAAGTATGCCACGACTAAGCATATGCCCTACATGATCATGAATATCTCTTGCTATCCTGTTTCTTTCAGTAAGGATAGCCACGTGCTCTCTTTCCTCAGTTTCAGCAATCAGGCTTCTTTGCTTGCTCTGAAATATCATTTCTTTTTTTCTAGCTTTATCTTCTGACATATGAAGTCTATTTCTAAAACTCTCGATCATATTAGAAATCTTAAATATTATAAAACTGCTTATAAAGAAAAATATCGATGCTATCAGTCTGTAATAAATATGATCCGGCTTACTAATGATAAGCTCTATCCAGTAGATAACAAATGTAAGAAAGTAACCTTCTTTCTTTTTTAAATATCCAAGCTCCAATATAATCAGAAAAAAGATGGACATGACGACATTTTGTGTCGTCACGCCATCTACATTTTGTAAGAATATTAATTCAAATGCTATTAAAATCGGTGTTATAAGATCATAATACATACTTTTCCTTTTTACGAACTACTACAAGTCCCCCCAGCATAAGAACTACTGCAAATAAGATCTGCATAAGAAGTGCCACTGTAAATCCATTTTCCCAGATTGTTCCTAATTTATTTGCATCTATCACTTCAGTTCCTTCCACGTACCAATAAACCGGTAAGAACTTTGCTATCTTAAGCACTGATTTTGCCATAAAAGCTCTTTCAACAAATACTCCGCAGACGAAACTCATTCCAAGGCATGTCATATTGGCCAGCATATCAATGACCCCTTTTTCTTTTGTAAAAGCAGAGAGGAAATATGCCAGTGAAACTCCCACTAAAACCAGTGCAGCCTCATTAAGTGAATAATACCATATTTTACTTAAATCCGCACCCTTACCAGCAAAAATACTTGATGAAATAACCATGATAGCACCAATTGCAAATCCGAAAGTTAAGATAGAAAGGATCACTTCCACATCTTTTCTTGTATTTGATACCTGGCTTACTATAAGTCTTGCCTTAACATCCTTATCCTTAAATACTTCAAGGATTGCTGCAACGCCTATGCAAAGCAGCATAAGACTTGAATATGCATTAAAAGTAAAGAGCCCTGATAATACTGATTTTTCGCTCTTCTTTTCACTCTTTACCATATCTACTTCAGAATCATTTTTAAGGATATTTTCTTTTGCCATATCAGCAGCTTCTTCTTCACTATATCCTGCCTCAAGAAATGTTTCTACATCTGCAAGATACATATTGATCCTTCTTGACATAAGTACTGATGAAGTAGATGTTTCAAGGGAAAAGTACTCTGCATCTATCCTGCTGCCATTTACTAAAGAATCCCCAAATCCTTCTGGGATAACGATAGCATAATCATAAATATCAAAACGAACGCTGTCATTCAGCTTTTTCATATCTTCCTCTGAATAAACCATAACCTCTGTTAAAATGTCACTTTCCTTAAGACATTCTATAAGTGTACGGCTTATAACAGAATCATCCTTGTCACAATAAGCAACTTTAATCTGAGTTAATTCAAATTTTTTCTCATTGGAAGCACTTCCGCTTCTTGCAATGATAGTTCCAAAAACTGCAAATACTATGATATAGCTTATGAGACTTGGCAGTTTTCTTATTATTGTTTTTATCATCGCCTTATAAACTACCATAATTTCTCCTCCTTAATAAAAGTGAACTAACTACTACTGATATTATCACCATCGCTATCATGATAAATATATCCTGATAAAACCTGCTGTCAGCCCCATAATTTCCTAATCTGTAAAGGCAGTCTGTATAAACTGCTGCAGGATTTATCTTATTTAAGATAGGTACATTTTTCTCAACAATTTCTTTCATATTTTCTATCATAAGGCCTGATAAGAATGAGCAGAGCATTGAAAAGATAATAGGTATTCCAACTAAAAGAGCTTCACTCTTAAAAAATGATGCTATCAATGCTCCACTGGATATTCCTACTGCAGAAGCAAGAAATGCTATAAGTATGGCATATCCCACCGGCATTCCAAGACTTATCTTAAGTACAAATTCAATATAGAGGATAAGTACTGCTCCTGCTAATCCCTGCAATACAGTACATGCCAGCATTCCTGCAAAAAGTGCTGTCATTTTGTTTGCCGGTGAACATTCAAATCTCTTTCCTCTTTCTGAAAGGTTGGCACAGAATCCCTGGATCATAGAAGTACACATCCATGAACCAAAGAGAGCTGCCATTGCAAGGAGGGCGTAATAGTAATTTGTAAAAGGAGAAAGATTATTCTTAAATGTCTTTCTTGTTACATAATCACTTTTCATACTGTCTGTATATTTTTTTACAGCAGCTTCTATATTTTCAGGATGATCCTTCATTATCTTATTAAACACTTCTTTTCCATTGTTATAGGATTTAAGAATCTCATTTAATAATGTAGAACTCATACCATTTTTTGTTACGCTGAGTGTGATCTCTGAGTCATTTTCTAAAATTTCTTCCTGAAAAAATCCATCGATTTCTTTATTTTTTAAAGCTTCCTTTGCCTCTTCTTTTGACATCTTCTGGATGCTTATCAGCTTTTCATCCCCTTCGGCTATCTCTTCTAACATTGAATAAAAGGAAGTATCATTTTCCGCATCACTTACGTATGCTATCTCCATTACTTCAAAGTCGTCCGGATTTTCATTATTCTTTATGATATTTCCAAAACCTAAAGAAAATGCTGATACAAGGATTATAGGGAAAAGGAAGTTCCAGCCTATGCACCATTTTTGTTTTAACAGATCTTTTAATTGATATATAAATAAATGTCCAAACATTAATCCCTCAGCTCCTTTCCTGTTACTTCAAGGAATACATCATTTAAAGTTGGCAGTTCAGTGATTATGCGGCCAAAAGCTATATGCTTTTCTTCAAGATAATTAAGGATATGAATAAGATTATGCTCTCCACCGTCACATTTTATCACTAATTCACTTCCGATTTCTTTTGCTTCATAGATATGGTTAATATCAAGAATGCCTGAAAGAATTTCTTTTGCTATGTAACTTTCTTCTCCCTTTTTCTTAGGAAGACCTATCTTTATAACCTCTCTATTCTTAAGAGATGCTTTAAGTTCTGCTGATGTACCGCTTACCACATTCTTTCCGTGATCCATGATAACGATGCGGCTGCAAAGCTCCTCAACTTCTTCCATATAATGAGATGTATAGATAACAGTTGTGCCATTTTCATTCATTTTTCTGATGCCTTCAAGAATTGCATTTCTACTCTGTGGATCAACTGCAACAGTTGGTTCATCGAAAATAACCAGTTCCGGCTTATGTGCTATCCCACAGGCAATATTAAGTCTTCTTAAAAGGCCGCCTGATAATTTCTTCGGTCTGTACTTTCTAAAATCCTTAAGTCCTGTAAATTCTAAAGCTTCTTCCACATCCTTTTTTCTTTCTTTTTTATCTTTTATATAAAGACCGCAGAAGAAATCGATATTTTCTTCAACTGTAAGTGTATCTACAACTGCCACATTCTGCATTACAACACCGATACGTTTCTTTATATCGTAGGAATCTCCCTTGATCTTTTCTCCGAAGACTTTTATATCTCCTTTATCATATTTAAGAAGAGAAAGAAGGCAGTTGATAGTTGTAGTCTTTCCTGAACCGTTTGGTCCAAGAAGTCCGAGAATCTCTCCTTTATATACATCCAGCGAGAAATAATCCACCGCCAGCTTTTCACCATATCTTTTTACTAACTGATTTATTGAAACAACTTTTTCCTTCATATAATTACTCCTTTGCTTCTGTCCACTCGACATTTTTTAATCTTCTTTATAATATTTCCTCTTCCTCTGTCATTGAGGATATTCTATCACTCTCATAGAAAAATACAGGTGTTATCCGTCACCAAAAGAATATGACATTTGTCATATATTTTTTTCTTAATTTCCCAATAATCTTCGCTGATATCACCTTCAGAAAATTTATTTCGTTCTCAAAAGAAAAAAGACTGTAAGAATCTCTCCTACAGTCCAAAATAATTATTGTCTATAAAGTAAATAGCCCATTACGGCAAAAACAATTCCAAGAATTAACATTATTATCGGAACATATAACTTACAATCTTCCACAACCAAAACCTTTGACTGTTTTTCAATTTTTTGTGGATTAACAATCACTGTAAGCTCATCTCCTTTTTTAAACGTTTTTAGGAATGATTCTACGTTTCTATCATATGATTTACCATTATAATTAAATGAAATCACATAATAAAATGTTCCACGAGGTGCTGTTCCCCTATAGCTATATCTTGTAATTATGCCTTTTATTTTTTTATTGTTTTTATTTCTTGCTTCAATATATAAATAAAGATATCTAATTCCAGATATTAATAAAAATATTGAACCAGAAAAGAAAAAGAAAAGGACTTTAAAATCTGACATATAGTATCACCACAAATAAAATAATTGACCTAAATAATCTATAACTACTTTATATTCTTTTGCCCAGCCATATAAAATATTTTTTATTTCTGAATCAACTTTTCCATTTTTCCTTTCCCCAGATAATAATTCTAATACAGCATTTTGGCATCGTTGTTATCGATATAACACTTGTAGTAATATCACATACATCGGCTAAAATTGAAACACACTTTAATATTTTCAATGCCTTCATAGCTGACCATACACTCATAAAAGCCTGCATAGCATGACTTCCAACACTTACCGCGGCTTCTGCCAGCGTGAACATATTTCCACTTGGGTCTGTGTAGGCTACAGGGTTTGCTGCTGCGTAAAGGTATTTATGCAGGCTTATGGCATCATAGATATTTCCCTGGTAAGTATCTTCCAGATATGACTGCTAGAAAATAACTCAGCAATAAATTGAATGCTCGTGCTCAGTTGCAAGGCGGATGAAGGAGACATAACAGGCTACGTCGACTGAAGACAACGACGCAAATGAGTGCGTGCCGTCAATTTAGGCGAGTTATTTTCAGCAAGGCAATATCTTGTAAGTGTTCCTGTTTCAGGATTCATATATCTGGCTCTTATATAATATAATCCTGATTCGTCGTCATAGTCTTCCAATAGCATCATAGGTATGAAAAGTAATGTTACCATTATGATCAACTACTCTTACAATCCTGTCCATTTTATCATATTCATAAGAGGTCGTGCTATAATACCTTTCAAGAAAAATGGACTGCAAGAATCTCTCCTTACAGTCCAAAAAAAAAATTTGATTATTATTAATATTTAACTCTTAATATAGAATACATATACAATTGTTGCAAATATTATTCCTAATAATATATATTCAATTGATAAAAGTATCCCACTATCTCCAACTATCATAATTTTTGAATTTTCCTCATTTTTATGAGGATTAATTATAACAATAACTTTATCCCCCTCTTTATATGTTTTGCGAAACGTTTGCACGTATCTATCATATTTTTCATTATCATATTCAAAATTAACAATATATTCTGTTGTTGCTCGACGTCCACGACAATTATGTACTACTTTAGTAATAATCCCTTCTATTTTTTTATTTATTTTATTTTTTGAATTGATATATAACCATAAATACTTTATTCCACATATAAAAAAACAAACCGAAAAAAAGCTAAATGAAAAAGCTACTCTATCACTTAATATTTTTTTTATCATTTTATTTTCCTCTACCATAAATAAAATAATTGGCCAAAATAATCTAAAACAACTTTATACTCTTTTGCCCAGCCATATAATATATTTTTAACATCTGAATCAATCTTAGGAAATTTTCTTTCATCAGATAATAATTCTAAAAAGGCATTTTGATCTCCTGAAATCTTAGATTTTTCTCGCCCTGCATAATCAAGTAATACGTCTTTAATAAGCAATAGAATATCAATCAAAGCCTTTCCGATATTTCCATTTTTAAAATCTTCTATTATTCCGCCAATGCCTTCAAATCCATATTTAAAATAGTTGTCTATTTTTTTTATTTTATCATTCTTTATTCCTATACCCGCAACTATAAAATAAATATCAATAACAGCATATGCTATCTTGCCTATTTCACCTGCTAACTGCAACAAGTCTTTTTCACCTGTCTTCATCCAACTATTAAGCATCGTTGTTATCGATATAACACTTGTAGTAATATCACATAAATCGGCTAAAATTGAAACACACTTTAATATTTTCAATGCCTTCATAGCTGACCATACACTCATAAAAGCCTGCATAGCATGACTTCCAACACTTACCGCGGCTTCTGCCAGCGTGAACATATTTCCACTTGGGTCTGTGTAGGCTACAGGGTTTGCTGCTGCGTAAAGGTATTTATGCAGGCTTATGGCATCATAGCTATAATTAGTAGTCTTTGTGCCCTTTGAATCTACTTCCTCAATAGTAACAGGATTACCATTATGATCAACTACTCTTACAATCCTGTCCATTTTATCATATTCATAAGAGGTAGTACCATAATACATTCCTAGAAAAAATGGTCTGTGAGAATCTCTTCTCACAGACCAAAACATGGATCTATGCCTGTATCGGAATTACCGATGCAAATCAGATTACTGAATATAGGCAGGCTCGCTTTTATTCCTTCACAAAAGAGTTAAATGAGTTGTGTGACTGGCTCCTACCATAAATAGAATAATTTACCAATTTAATTCTCCATCTTTGAAGCTTTCTCTAAAGCATCATCAATATGCTTACAGAAATTGTCCTTTCCGATTTTTTCAACAAATCCTGCTTTTTCCATAGTCCTATATGGCTGCTCATTTACATGAGAGAGAAGCATCTTAACCCCTTTCTTCTCACACTCACTATAAAGAGCCTCAAGAGCATGCATAGCTGTTGCATCAAGAGCAGGTACTGCTCTCATTCTGATAATAAGTACTTTTGTGTAATCCTTAAGACTTATCTCTGCTATTCTTTCAGCTGCCCCAAAGAACATAGGTCCATTTATCTCATATACTCTTACATGCTTTGGTACAACCTTTAAGTCAAGACAGTCTGGATCAGCCTTTGGATCGATATATTCCCATGATGAAACATTTGTCTCATCAGCCATACGCTTCATAAGTAATACGCAGGCAAGTACCATACCTGCACCGATAGCAACTACCAAGTCGAAACATACAGTAAGAACAAATGTTGTAACAAGTATTAAAATGTCACTCTTAGGCGCTGTCTTGCAAAGATGTACAAATGTCTTATATCCGCACATATTATAAGCTACTATGAAAAGAATAGCTGCAATAGCTGGCATTGGGATAAGTGCTGCATATGGCATAAGAATCACAAGGACTAATACAAGCACTATTGCATGGATCATTCCGGCAACCGGAGTGCGTCCGCCATTTTTAATATTTGCTGCAGTTCTTGCGATAGCTCCTGTGGCAGGAATACCGCCAAAAAGAGCTGATCCGATATTACCTACACCCTGAGCTACAAGTTCCATATCTGAACGGTGGTGGTCATTGATCATACCATCCGCAACTACACATGAAAGAAGGGACTCGATTGCTGCAAGGATTGCAATTGTAAATCCATTTGACGCAGCTCCCTTTATTGCTCCCCAGCTGAAATCAGGCATTGTAAAATGTGGAAGGGCATTACTTATCGAATAAAGATCTCCAATAGTATTCACCTTCATTCCAAGGCCTTTAACCAGACCGATACCAACGAATACTGCGATCAGTGAACCGGGGATTATCTCTCCAACCTTTGGTACCAGCGGCCAGATTATAAGTACTGCAAGGCAGATAAGACCAACTGCAAGGGCTGCAACATTTATCGTTCCTATATTTTTAACTACAGCTAAAACTTTATCTGTTGTTTCTATAGTTGTAGTTCCCTTAGGATATGTGAGTCCAAGGAAATCTTTTAATTGTCCGATAGCAATAGTTACTGCAATACCTGCTGTAAATCCGGTTGTAATAGTATATGGAATAAAACGGATAAGTTTTCCCAATCTTAATACACCCATAAGGATAAGCAGCACTCCTGCAAATACAGTTGCAAGGGCCAGTCCACCCATACCGTTCTTTGCTACAATTCCTGCTACAATAGTTGCGAATGCAGCTGTAGGTCCTGCAATCTGAACTTTACTTCCTCCCAGGAAACTTATAATAAAACCAGCAATTATAGCTGTGTAAAGACCTTCCTCCGGTCCCACACCTGACGCAAGGGCAAGAGCAATTGAAAGCGGAAGTGCAATAATGGCTACGATGATACCAGATATCACATCTTTAATGAACTGCTCTCTTGAATAATCCTTCATTGTTGTAAAAAACATGGGGATCAGCTTACTTTTGTTCATACTTTCTCTCCTAAAAATCTTTTTAATTAATTCCTAACAAAATCAATAGACTATTACGTTTTTCCTATATAATCAAGCATTTTTTCTTTTTCCCTATCTTAAACCATATATGTGCCAATTTTAAAACCGAATTTTTATGAACTACCCGGTAATTGAATTACCTATTAGCTATCCTAATCATATCAGCAGTCATATTCTCCATACTCACATCCTACGTGGCTGGCCTCTATCTCATCTACTAAAACTTCTTTTCCATCTTCTTTATCATAAAGTTTAACTGTTCCCCAGCCATTTCCACCATTCCAGAGCTTGTTATGTCTCTTGCTTCCATCCGGAGCTTCATAATTTACCAGGATCATATCACTTTTCTTACAGAAGATCTCTGTTTCCATTACGGCGTGGATATTTTCCTGCCTTACCCGCCAGATAACTACATCTTCTTTTTCTTCAAACTTAAAATCCGTCTTTACTTTAAGATGAAGCTTTGAGAAGTTGAAATCATATTCCTTTCCTTCATAATAAAATACTCCCAGCAGTCTTCGATCAAGAGGCACGAAGTAAATCTTTGGTCTTCCGCCACCTATATCAAAAACGCTGTTACTAAGTACATTCCCTGTCTTCTTACTGATAAGACAGTTTGAAGAAAGCCAGACCCATGGACTGGTAAAATCTCTTCCCCAGTTTTTATCTGCATATCCGTAACTTTTTTCCGGAGTCACGATATATTTTCTGCCATTGCAGGTGATCTCCCCTTCGTAAGTACTCTTCATTCCCTCTGCATGCCAATACATGGCAAATGCTTCCGCTATTCTAAACGGAGTGCTGGCACCATAACCTACATTAAAGGCAATCTGCTTATCTATATGAAGATCCCATGTCATTTCACCTGCATCACACATCCACTCAGGATGCATCGCCGCTTCATCTTTAGTTACTTTTACGCTGCCTTTAAGATGATCCTCTGATGCAAAACAGTCATCTGCCTTTAACTTATAAGGCGCCTCTCCATGAAGCTTTACATCCTTCCAGGCAAAAAACCTATGTATCTGAAAATGTTCCTCTCCCCAGGTTCCTGCCTTTACCATCAAATAAGAAGGATATTTTCCTGCCTTTCTATTCTCCGGTAACTGTCCAAACACAGGCCAATCCTCAGAAAGAGCCGGATTACAAAGAAAATATTCTATAAAAAAAGCCTTATCTTCCCCTGTCTCTTTATCCTGCGCTGTAAATGAATGCCACCACCAGTCATATCCATGATGTGCCAAAGGGCCGCGAAGCATACATGCATTTCTATCTATATCGTGTTTATTAAACATATTATCCCCCGTTTCCAGTCATAAAAATTAATTTTATTATCTTCTTTCTACTTATAAAAATCAAGAGAACCCAGGAGGTCATACCTAGGTTCTCTTTTATTTAAAATCATATTTTTTTCTCTTTATCAGATTTTTATTTCATCTCTTTCAGAGCTTTCTTTCGTTCATACATCTTTTTATCTGCCCGCTCAAATATTTCTTCCACTGATTTATCTCTATCCGGAACAAGAATCTCTAATCCTGAAGCTACTACTACTTTACCATTTTCCAGATTTTCTTCCACCTCATTTTCAAACGCTGAAATAAGCATCTCCCTAACGCTAAAATCAGATCCTTGAAGAATTACCGCAAATTCATCTCCACCTATACGAAATACCGGACTATGAGCAAATCTCTTACAGATCATCATACATCCATCTTTAATATACTGATCACCAGCCTCATGCCCCAGCGTATCATTTACTTCTTTTAGATTATTTAAGTCGAAAACGATAATCCCAAGTTCCTTTATAGTCTTTTCAGCGATTGAACCATTTAGTCTTTCAACAGCTTCTACGTAGGCATTTTTACTCTTTACACCTGTTAAAGAATCTCTATAAGCTGACTGTTTTGCTGATCCAAGTTCTTCCTTTTGTTCCTTATTTATCTCTAATAATTTTTCTAGGTTTTTCTGATATTCCACTTTTCTATCTTCGAAAACAAAAGTATGCAATATACAGGTTCCAATTAAGCAACCTATTGAATAAACAGGAACCGCCCAGTAATACATCTGAATTCCTATACAGATCAGCTGTTCAATACCAAACGCCCCTATGGCAAGATACCTCCATCCCTCTCTATCTTTCCTCTTTCCTCCCTGGATCAATGTATAAATAGCAACAAGCAGGAAAAACCCTATCTGAATTTCATAAGTTATAAACCTGGCTGTACCTGAAGAAAAATCATTTTTAGTATCATAACTAAAGAATATCGGTTTATAAAAATTAATGATAAGAATAGTTATGATGTAAATAGCATAGATCTGACATAAAAAATGTATCAGCACATCAAACCACTTATGATTATTAAGAAGTTTAATAACATAATGCGTCCATAGGATAACTGTTAATGCCATGGAAAGAAAATAGATAACTGTATCAACATAGAGCCAGAACATTATCTCCGTGGCATCCAGAATACCCCACATAATATCTAATACTATAAATAATAAAACACTGAGCAGGAATCTTCTATATTCTTTAAATGCTATAAAATATCTATGATCCGCCCTGGGATTGAGCACTTCATAGTTGATGATCATAATCACCAGAAATGCCACAATACAAACACTTGCATATACCATATAAGCCCCCCCTTATAATATACTGCAATCACTTTAATTTTTCCGTCTTCTAGCCAACATTATATACCTATTATCATATCATATATACCTAAAAGGAAAAAAATCACAAACAATTCACTTTACTTTATTCCCATATTTTAAAAACCCCGATGATAAATTTCATCGGGGTCTCAAAAATTTAAACAAACTTTATTACATTTTCTTTTTTCTTTAAAAATGCGCCTTCGGTCAGCGAATAACCCATAGCTATAGTTGACCATACTGTATGATTCTTTGGCACTCCAAACTCAGTTAAAATCTCACTGACTGGTGATACATCTCTTAATGTCATAAGAGGATTTAACCAGACTGAGCCAATACCAAAAGAATGAGCGGCAAGCATCATGTTTTCTGATGCATTTGATGCATCCTGACATCCTAGTGGATTTCTGTTATCGTTTGATACTAAAACAAGAACCTTAGGATTTTCCCATCCATAGAAATTCACATTGTTTTCCTTGGCTGCTTTCTCTGCTGATTCTTTTAACCTGGCTATATCTTCCGCCTTCTCAATTACAGTAAACTGCCAGGTCTGAAGATTATGTCCGCTTGGTGCATAATATCCGCACTTAAGTATCACATCCAGTATTTCCCTTGGAATTTCCTGATCTGTAAATTTACGGACACTTCTTCTGGTAAGAAGATTCTCAACAATTGGATTCATTAAAGGCTTATCTTCTTTTCCATTATAGATCTGAGAAAGTTTTTTTCTATCTACTTTCTGCATTCTATTTCTTGGAAGTTCAAGAAGTTTAATATAAACCTTTGGCATTTTATAACGTTCCATATTTGCTGAAAGGAACTTTACAAAATCTTCTTCCACATATCCAGGCTTTGTCACAACAAAAAGTGCCGGAGCCTGTCCAGTGATATGATCCGGGTCTTCTACTCCAAGACATGCACATTCCTTGATGAATTCATACTGGCCTGCTATATTTTCAACCTCGATAGGAGAAACCTTTTCTCCACCAACATTGATGATATCATCGGCTCTGCCTAACATATATACATTATTTTCATCATCAGTATATGCCAGATCTCCTGTAAGAAGCCATCCGTCTATAAGAGTCTGCTGGGTCTGTTCTTCATTATTCCAGTAACCCACCATCTGCATGTCGCCCTTTAATGTCATTCTGCCTGGGTTAGACTCATTTCCAACGATAAAATACTCTGCGAGATGTCCATTTATCTTTTCTGGATCATCTATTGGCGCATCCTGTGCAAGAACCCTTACCTCAACCTTACCCTTAAGAGGTCTTCCAAGGGATGAAACAACTTTTCCACCCTTATTAACACAATCTGTTACATCGCAGAATATTGCTCCACCGGATTCTGAACTTCCCCATGTATTGTAAATATGTACATCCGGAAGTAATTTTGATATTTCAAGTCTCTGAGCAACAGATAATGATCCAGCCCCGAACTCTATATATTTAAGCTTTGAAAGAACAAGGCTGAATGCATCCTGCATCTGTGACTTCATAACTTCATAAGAAGCTGGTACACAGGCCATTGCTGTACAGCTGAACTTTTCAATATTTTCCTCTACAGCCTTCGCAAAAGTAAAACCATTCTGAAGGATCACAGTTGCTCCCTGATAAAGAGTTGCTCTAAGAACTCTAAGTGCAAATGAATGATTTAATGGCAAAGGAAGAAGCATTATTTCATTCTCTGAAATACCTATTCCTTCAATAGTATTCATATAAATGTTATGTACTGATTTATATGCTAACTTAACTCCCTTAGGAGTTCCTGTAGAACCTGTTGTAAAAAGAATCTCTGCTAATTCGTCTTCATCAGGAATAGCATATTCTTCTTTTATCTTACTTATCTTGTCTTTAGATGCCTCGGCAGAAGCTTCATAAAACTTCTTTAATGATTTCACATTAAGATCTTTTGCCGCATCTTTTAAAGGCTTATCGCAAAGTAAGAGCGCTGCCCCGCAGGCTCCATAAACAAGCGCTATATTTTCTGCAGTTGAGTTTTTATCAAGAAAAACCGGTACTGCCCCTATCATCTGAATTCCTAAGTATGCAACTACCATCTCAGGCTTTGATAAAGCCATAAAACAGACTCTATCACTTTTCTCAACCCCATTTTCCCTAAGGACAGCTGCCATACCGCAGATTCTTTCACATAACTGCTTATAAGTTAATTGTTCATTTTTAAATGCAACAGCTACTTTTTCAGGTTGTTTTTCTTCTAATTCAAAAAACTTCCTAATCAGTGTATCTATCATTTCTGAAGCCTTTCCACCATAGCGGCAAGTCCCTGAATAGAGTTAAAGTTTTCCTCTATTATCTCTTCATAAGGAATTGTGATTCCAAATTCCATAGTAAGTGTTGCAATGATACCTGTAATTGTTAATGAATCTAAAATGCCATCATCAACTAATGCATCTGATGATTCAAAATCGATTTCTGGATACTCCTCTGATAATAATTCTAAAATTCTTTCTTCCATAAATTTGTCTCCCTTATTTAAAATTTCATATATACAAAATCCGAAGCATTATAGCCCGGACCATATATGCCAAATACCAGCACTGCAAAGAAAGCGCCGTAGTAAATGAGCCATCTTATTGGCAATGGACATGATGCAACGCTCTCTCTGATCTTTACACCCTTCTCCTGCTTTAAGCTTATAAACCATAATAACATAATTGCAGCGATGCCTACCCAGAAATCCTGTCTGTCCACTCCCAGGGTAAATAATGTTCTGTCAAACCAGATGTGCATGTTAAATTTAGTCAGCATGCTTTTTACTATATACTTAACTGCGGCCCCTTTTCCAGGTCCAGTTACTACTCTTGCAATACTAAAGAATACAAATGTTCTGACCATCTGAAATCTTTTCCATCCGACAGAGTTTGCATCTATTCCAAGTTTCTTGTTGATATTCTTTAATTCCTGAGCAAAGATTGTTGATAAGATAATAAGAAGCCCCCAGTAGCATCCCCAGATTATATAATCTTTACCGGTTCCATGCCAGAGTCCGGTGAGGATCCATACAACTGAAAGAGGAACTATAGCCATAAATCTCTTGGCAGCCTTAACTCCAAATTTATCTTTTATCTTTTTACTTATAGCTATCAGTTTAGGACTGATAACCATCGGCATATAGATATAATCCTTGAACCATGTTCCAAGTGTTATATGCCATCTCCTCCAGAATTCTGCTACTGTCTTTGAGAAGAATGGTCTGTTAAAGTTCTCATCAAGAGTAATTCCTAAAGTTTCAGAAATACCAATAGCAATATCCATGCAGCCTGAGAAATCACAATATAACTGAATAACTGAGCAAAGTACTATAGCAACGAAAATCTGTCCTTCATAACTCTGATAATTCGAATAAACAGTCTTTACCATAATACCGAATCTATCGGCTATAACCATTTTTTTGAAGTAACCCCAAAGCATTCTCTGAACACCGAAGGAGAACTTTCTATTATCAAATCTCTGTGGCTCTGCTAACTGTTTAGCCAACTTGTTATGTCTTGGTATTGGTCCCTGTAAGATCTGAGGAAAATAGATCATATATAAAAGCAGCTTTAAAGGATTCTTTTCTGCTTTATCCTTCTGCCAGTATACATCTGCCAGATAACCGATTATTCCGAAAGTATAATAAGATATTCCCAGCGGAACAATGATCTTAATTATGTCCCCTTCTTCTCTGTTATAATTTATAAATGCATCAAACAGCTCCTGACCAATCTTTGAATATACCAGTAATAAGATGATAACACCCATTCCAAGTATGTTCCATCTTTTAGCCTTAGTCTTCTTTTTAGCCATATCCAGGTCATTATACTTTGGATTTTTATAAACACTCTCTACTAAAAGACTTGTTACATAAGCTATAAAGCAGGTTGCCGCTGCAAAGATTATCTTCTGCCAGCCAGCCATGCAATAGAAAAATGCACTTGAGATAAGAAGTATTATCCATCTAAGCTTTTGTGGCATGATAAAATAAAGTATCCAGGTAGCAATCAAAAATATAAAAAACTGTAACTGTATAAAATTCATTGGTTCATCTATCTCCCATTAATTATCGCCATAAACGATATCATACAAATAGCTATTAGAATTATCACTATGTATAAGACTATGTTCTTCTTCATCTTCGCTATTTGTATCAATATAACAACTATCAACCACTTTTTTTGTAGCTTTATCAATTACAACGATATTAAGGCCAGTTTTATTTATAGTTATAGAACTACCCTTACTACCACCATCATCATATATATATATTTCAGCAGTATTACCACTTAAAACACCATCGCTAATTATATCTACAACTTTTCCCCCAAATTTATATTGATAATTGATTCGTCGATTTGAAATCTGCTCATATTCAATATGTCCTGCGTCTATAAGTACCGCATACGCATTACCTGTGTCTGAATATTCTTTTAATTCCTTATATAATCCCAAATTATTCAATGCTTTTTCATCGTTTTCCAAAAGATTATCCTTCCAGCATTCTCTTGAAGCAATACATATTATATAATCCTCTGAATTCTCCTGTAAAAGCTGGGTATATTTTTGAAAATCCCCCTCCAGCTGAATATTTGCAACTCTTGCCAATTTATCGTAATTCTCCATATGTCCATCCATATAGGCACTTGATTTTTTGGCAAGATGATAATTGCTTACTAAATATTCGCCCATATAGTGACTTGCTTTGACTGCACCTGAATAGTTAAGATGCCAACCAGAATCAAGGAAATCATTTTTTAAATCCAGATCAATATCTGACTCATATAAGAAATCATAATAATCTACGCCTAATTCTTCGGCAAATTCTTTAGTGATATTATATTTAACTTCTGTCCATGAAGATAAATAATCATAATTATAAGCAAGAACAGGAAGTTTTATCATTATAAGTTTTGCATTATTATCTTTACATAACTGACTTATTTTTTTTAGCCATTCACGCTGATTTTCATAGATTTCAGGGCTATATAAATCCTCTTCTTTTTCCCAGGTTTTCACCTCTCCAGATGAAATCTTTGTTACAAATCTACGGTGATCATCTTTAAGCATTTCATCTGTCATGGCATCTACTCCCGCTTTGTCAGTAACTGCCTCTCCTTTAATTGGACTAATAACATATCCTGCAGTGCAATAATCCGCATTAGGACCCAAAACAAAATTGTCTTTAGTTAGTGTTTTCCAGTTTGAATGGTAATAAATAATAGGGAATATTATAGAATTAAATCTTTCCATTTTATTCTTAGTACTGGTATCACTTGTCAATACACTATATTCCTTAGCAGCATCTATTTTTTCCTTTGACAAAGGATAAGGGTCTAAAGCTTTGCGCATCGCGCTATCTCCATATCTATTGTCTGAGAAAAACAAACTTGATGTATCCAGCACTACGTAAGAAGGTGATTGTCTCTTAAATGCTTCTTCCAGCAAGTAATAAGACATATCCAATGGTTGTGATGAAGTACTAAGGTTATAGCTTACAATCCCATATTCCTTATAAATTTCCATAGGAGAAATAGCATACTGCATATGACTTACTCCTAAGAATACTACATCAACTGAATTCTTTTCTAAATTTCTAAATTCTTCCATCGACCAGGTTAAGTTTTCTTTATTCTGAGGCCAATTCCATCTTGGCATTAAAATTCTCTGGACCAATAGGAATAGAAAAACTCCTATTACAAGAAAGACGGACCAATTTATAAACCACAGTTTATTATTTGATCCTTTTTTATTTTCGCATGATTCTGAAGAGACTAACTCCTTTTCTTTATTAGTCTCTTCCTTATTAACTATTTTTTTCATTTTTTTCACCGCTTATTTTTTTATTATGCCATAGATGCTATGACATATTTTTATTGATCAACCCTTGAGAGTAAAACTATTGTCTCCACATGCTGTGTATTTGGAAATTCATCTATACAGCAGGCTCTTACCACCTTATAACCGCTTTCCTGTAATGTAATAAGATCTCTCTGAAGGGATGTTGGTTTACAACTTATATAAACCATATTCTTTACACCATAATCTATAATCTTTTCAAGAGCCTTAGGAGTACATCCCTCTCTTGGTGGATCAAGGATTATAAAATCAGGTTTCTCTTCTATCTCGTCAAGTTTTGCAAGTACATCTCCCGCAATAAACTCGCAATTCTTTAACTTATTCAGTTTAGCATTTTCCCTTGCTGCTTCAACCGCTTCTTCAACAATCTCAATTCCATATACCTTAGATGCAATAGGTGCCATAAGCTGAGCTATGGTTCCTGTTCCACTATAAAGATCATAGATGACACCGGCTTTTATATCTTTTGTCTCTCCCTTAACTGCCGCTTCATCATCTTCATATACACTAAGGACATATTCTCTTGCCTTACTGTAAAGGACTTCGCATCCCTTTGTATTTGTCTGGAAGAATGAAAATGGAGATACTTTAAACTTAAGTCCTAAAACTTCTTCTATAAGAAAATCATCTCCATAGATTTTTTTTATGGAGTCACATTTTACCGCATCTGAAAGTGAATTATTTTCTGTAAGAAGAACTCCCGCCAGATGACTGTGACTGTCCAGACTGTCAAATTTCCCTTCTTTTTCCAGCCTCTTAAGCCCTTCTACATATTCATCCAGGCATAATTCCTGAAGGATCATATTCTTCTCAAATTCTTCTTTTTCTGGATCTATTACTACACCATTCTTTCCATCCGGAAGTTGTCTTTTAGTTGTAGTGACCAGATTGACCAGGATCCCACCATCATGATAAGACTGCCTTACCACTAAGAATCTTAATATTCCTTCATGACTCATTTTATGATAAAAACTGACTTTCTTTTCTCGATAAAACTTTTGAGTATAGGAAAGGATCTCATTCCAGGCTTTTCTAACTATAGCACATCCATTTATCGGAAGGATATCATAATTTGAATTCATCCTGTGAAGGCCCAGAGTCATAGGCCCGTCCTTTTCCTGATCTCCAAAGGTAAATTCCATCTTGTTTCTATATCCATATTGAGAAGGAGAAGCAACTATCCCTTCCCAAGGAAGATCTGTCACAACTTCTCTTAACAGCTTCTCTATCATGTCACTCTTAAGTTTTAACTGAGTCTCATATTTCATTGTCTGATAAGTGCATCCTCCGCACTCAAAGAAATGATGGCAGACGGGCTTTTCAGTCTCCATCGGCGACTCCTCTAAAACATCCATTGTAACAGCTTCATAATGGCTTGATCTCTTCTTTACGATCCTGCATCTTACCTTTTGACCGGGAAATGCATTTTTTACGATCACTTTTCTATCTTCCGCAGCAAAACTGCCTCTGTTGGGAAAGCTGTAATCAGTGATCACGCCTTCAATAATATCGCCTTTTTTCATGCTACCTCTCAATTTCTGTTTTTTCTATATCTATTAAAATCCTTACGGATCTAATCAGCTAACTTCTTTAACTGAATGTCCCACTCACCGTCATCCATAACATTAATGATAACATAGGTTTTTAATCTTTCCGAAGTTCTTGGCTGGGAAATGCTTCCAGGATTAATGACTATTGCTCCAAAGCTTCCTTCTTCTCTTATATCCGGAATATGTGTATGTCCATACATTACCACATCACAGTCATTATCTCTTGCCACTGACTCTAAAAATTCTGTGCCATCTCCCACGAAAAAACGGTTGCCATGAGAAAGATACGCAGTCCTTTCTCCTATAAAAACCTTACATGCCTTTGGGAGTTCAGGATCATAATCACAATTTCCTGCTACAAAATAAGAAGGACATTTAAGATAACTCTTTATAGTCTGAACATCTCTTATAACATCTCCTAAATGAATAAAAAGATCTATATCTTTTTCAGAATCTATAGCCTTTATTACATTTTCAGTATTACCGTGAGAATCACTCACTACCATTATCTTACGAGCTTTCATTTTTGTCTTCCTTAACCGGTCTTATAACACTTCCTTGATAGCTCGAAGTGCTTTTCCTCTGTGGCTTATAGCATTCTTTTCTTCCGGAGAGATTTCTGCCGATGTCTTTTGGTATTGAGGAAGGAAAAAGATTGGATCATAACCAAATCCATTTTCTCCTGCAATTTCATAGCCTATACGGCCTTCCATAGTTTCACGTCTTACTTCTTCATGTCCGTCTGGGAAAACTGCTGCCACAGCGCATACGAATCTTGCAGTTCTCTTTTCATCAGGAACTCCTTCTAATCTCTCAATAAGATTTTTATTCTTAAGATCATAGGATGTATCATGTCCTAAATATCTTGCAGAATAAATTCCCGGTTCTTTATTTAAGTAATCGATCTCAAGTCCCGAGTCATCTGCAAGGACTAATTCATGACAGATCTTATTTACTGCTCTTGCTTTGATAAGAGCATTCTCTTCAAATGTTTCTCCATCTTCTTCTATGTCACAATCAATACCAGCTTCCTTCATGGATACTATCTCATATCCCATTCCGCCGAATATTGCCTTTATTTCTCTCATCTTGTTTTCATTTGAAGTTGCAAAAATAAGTCTCTTCATCTTATTCTCCTTCTTTGTTTATATCATCTGTAAATGCCTTAAGGCACACATTACAGCCATTATCTTCAGCCTTTTTCCATATATCTCCGGAAAGACTGATATATCCTTCACCGTCAGAGATATCAAACTTATCAGTTTTTTCATCCGCTTTATATTCAACAGCTATAGGTTTATCATCTCCAGGTGTATTAATATACACTAATACAGCATATTTTTCACCCTTTTTAAGTTTTATTTTCTCTGGAAATCTTACTGTGTAATAACCTGCATATTTAGATGCTCCAGACACAACATACTTTCTATTTCTAAAGGACTGATCATCTTTAAAATCTGTAACATAGTAAACAGAAAACTTCGCATCATTTCCAGTAGCATAAAATGAAACCGCTGCAAGTTCTTCATCCTTCTCTGCTGTATAGCAATTTGCAAAATAAGCAGAACTCTCGCCAAATCCCAGCTTTCCTACCCAGCCCAGCATATCGGACTGATAGATATTGTCAAAATTATCACTACCGGAAAGGCGAGTATATACTATTGCCTGATTTCCTATATTAACATCGTCATAGGATACATAGAAATATCCATCTTCTCCAAACCCTGTTCCCCAGCTGTTCTTGCAGATAAATGCACCATCATGCTCAGGAGTTATGGTAAAGTTTTCTTTTGGGTAATTATCATCCCATCCGACTATTACCACATCATGGTTTGGAACTTCTTTTCCGTCATAATAATAGCAGTGATGATCATCATCAAAATACTTTGAGTAATGTCCATAATAATCCATAGCAAGATAAAGTGATGTTTCAATTCCACCATATTTAAATACGGCACTTTTTAAGATCTTATCATCTCTTTCATTTATTATTATGGCTTCTTCCAAATGCTTTACTGCCTTTAGATTTTCATCTGTTTCTTCATCACCATAGACATCATCTTTTTCATATACCGGTCCCTGCCATGACGCAAGGTAGGCAATACTCATGGTATGCTCTCCTCCGGCATTAATATCCAGATTATAACTATTATTATGAGTCATATGATCTATAGAATAGATATCTTCTTCATATGGCATAAGACTTGTTTCCAAAGCGCCAAGAGAAGCAAAAGCCCAACAGGTCCCATAGAACCCCTGATCTCTTACAGGTGTTACCCTCTTATCTTCTCTCATGTCATATCTATCCGGCAGATAATTATTATCATCTTTATTTTCTACTGTTATACAGTTAAATTCATAATTGTAGCTTACATCAAAGCCCAAAACCTTAGAGAGATCATCCATAGGAATATAAATACGTCCTGATTCATCCTCTGATACAGCAGGTTCAATATCTGTCTCAATCCCATTTATCTTTATTACCTCTGAACCCACCTTAAGTTCAATACGTGTATCTCTTCTAAGTACAACATAATTCTCATCATCATATTTTAAGACTGAGCATCCCATAACGTCTTCCATAAAATCATCTGGGAAAAGGATCTCCATCCTCTCAGTCATCTTAAAATTATACTTATAATTTGTTATGTTGATGCCATCACACACTACACTAACAGCACCATTAAGCGTTCTTTTATAGGACATTTCATCAAAGTCCTGTACCACCGCTTCGTAATTATCTGCTCTCTCTATACTTCCTGCGGTTCTTTTGGGCCACGTGATATAAGCAGCCGCCGCAAAACACACAGTAATAAGAATAATAATTTTTGTTTTCAAAACTATCCCCTCTTAGTTCTCCCATAGAAATCCTTCTCCCCAAAAGTATTTCTATTTATTCCTCTTCGGCGGCCTCTTTCCCATAAACTGGTAGAAGTAAGACTTGATCATACCATTATATATCTTTCTGTTCTTATCTGCCTTTCTTCCAATATATTTCTCCGCTTCTTCGTAGGAAGTGATTATAAACATTGACCAATCCTTAAGCCCCATATAGCTTTCCCCGATAGTCCTATATAATGCCGGAAGGTCCTTCTTATCTTCAAGTCTTTCACCATAAGGCGGATTAGTGATGATAAATCCGTATGGATGTGGATTATGAAGGTCCTTAACATTTCTCTGCTGGAAATGGATATACTTATCAACTTCCGCATCTCTTGCATTCTGCATGGCACATTTAACTATCTCCGGATCCAGATCATATCCCTGGATATTCATGTCCACATCTGTTTTAACAAGACTTCTTGCCTCGTCATAAGCCTCATACCAAACCTGTTTAGGTATCATCTTTCCCCAATTATTTGATATAAATTCTCTATTCATCCCCGGAGCGATATTAGCCCCGATAAGTGCTGCCTCAATCGGAAATGTACCAGATCCGCAGAATGGGTCCACTAAGATTCTGTCGTGATGCCAAGGTGTAAGCATGATAAGTGCAGCTGCAAGGGTTTCAGAAATAGGAGCTTTACCAACCAGTTTTCTATATCCTCTCTTATGAAGTGAAACTCCTGTAGTATCAAGTCCAACTGTAACTTCATTTTTGAAAATAAAGATACGAACAGGATATTCATCACCATCTTCTGCAAATGTTCTGATATGGAAAGTGCTGCTCATTCTATCCACCATAGCCTTCTTAACTATTGACTGGATAGCAGACGCACTAAAAAGATCTGATTTGTTGGTAGTGGCCTTTGTTACCCAGAACTTTGCATCACGAGGAAGATATTTCTCCCACGGGATAGCCTTTACCCCTTCAAACAGATCATCAAATGTATGTGCCGTAAAGCTGCCACATTTAATAAGAACTCTTTCTGTAGTTCTGAGGAATATATTGGCTCTTGCCACAGCACCTATATCCCCTTTAAATGTAACTCGTCCATCTTCAACGGCTACTATTTCATATCCAAGATCTAATATTTCTTTCTTAAGAACTGCCTCCAATCCGAAGTGACATGGAGCTATAAGTTCGATAATCTCATCTTTTAACATTAAAAACCTCTTGACTGCTAATTTCCTTTTATCTTAACAAAACAGGCCATTTCTTTCAATGTTTTTCACTTTTCCATTTTTACTTTTTATGATAAACTCTTCCTTAGTATTTTAACGGAGGATGATATGAAAAAAATTGTTCTTACTGGCGGCGGTACAGCCGGCCATGTTACCCCAAATATCGCACTTATACCTAAGCTTAGGGAACTTGGGTATGAAATAGAATATATAGGAACTTATGACGGAATCGAAAAAGATCTTATAGAAAAAACTGGAATACCATACCACGGTATAGCATCAGGTAAATTAAGAAGATATTTCGATTTAAAGAATTTCACTGATCCTTTCAGAGTTTATAAGGGATATAGACAGGCTATAGCTTTAATGAAATCCATCAAACCTAATGTTGTATTTTCTAAAGGTGGCTTTGCCAGCGTTCCAGTAGTTCTGGCTGCTAACCACTGCCATATACCTGTTGTATGCCATGAATCAGATATGACTCCAGGACTTGCAAACAAAATTGCCCTTCCAAAGGCCACAAAGATCTGCTGCAACTTTCCAGAAACAAAAGATCATCTTCCAGAGGGAAAAGCCGTAGTAACCGGAACTCCAATCCGCGCCGAACTTCTTTCTGGTGACAAGGAAAAAGCATTTAATATATGCCGCTTTACAGAACACCGTCCTACAGTCCTTATTGTAGGAGGAAGTACAGGTGCCCTTAGTGTAAATAAAGCAATCTGGGGCTGCCTTTCTGAACTTACAAAATCATATAACGTTATCCATATCTGTGGAAAAGGAAAGACCAACGAAGAAGTAAATAATACTCCAGGATATGCTCAGTTTGAGTATATCGGAGACGAACTTCCACATATGTTTGCTTTAGCTGATATCGTAATCTCCCGTGCCGGAGCAAATGCTATATGCGAACTTCTTATGTTAAAGAAACCTAATATATTAGTGCCTCTTCCATTAAACCAAAGCAGAGGCGACCAGATACTCAATGCCCAGTCTTTTGAAAAGAGCGGATACAGCAAAGTAATAAAGGACGAAGATATGTCCAATGAAGTAATCCTTAATGCAATTCATGAGGTTATCGAAAATAAAGATAAGTATCTTGATGCGATGAATAAGAATCTTTCTAAGGATGCCATAACAATGATCACCGATATCATCTGTGAAGTATCAA
>DFFQ01000007.1:37611-40170 GCA_002371025.1 Lachnospiraceae bacterium UBA3772
TTTTTTTATTTAATTGAATCGCACATGTCGTCGCATACTGCCTGCTTATAGAAATCATCCTGCTCTGTATCATCAATAAATACCTGCCATGATGATGTTGTAAACTTTCCGTCTGCTGCTCTTGATGCATGGAATATAATTCTTACATGTGAATTTACATATACAACACTATTTGACTGTCCATTTTCATGAGGCATCTCAAGTGTTACCTTATATCCATCAACCTGAACTTCATATTCACCTGTAACTTTATCAGCATCCTCAGAAATTGTCTTTACATACCATGATGGATTTGCACTTGCTGCAACCATCATCTGTTCAAATGTAACTCCTTTATGCTTTGGAACCTGTGCATTTCTGTATTCATCTGCAATGGTTTTTGCATCCTTATCAATTGCCTCCTGGAATACCTGACGAAGAGGACCTTTATACTGTCCTGGAAGGATCATGTATATACCAAAGACTACAGCACATATTACTATAATACCGATTATTACTCTAAAAATTTTATTAACCATTTGCTCTCTCTACCTCTCATTATTAATTATATAAACACATATAGCCTGAGCCAAAAACTCCTTTAATCAAAAGAGTTCCCTCTCAAGCTGATATATATAATTCTCTATGGTCTGCATACGTCTTGAGAATTCAGTTCTACCTGCATCAGTCTTACATCTCTTGATCTTAGGCTTATTCTGGCGATAGTATTCTTTGATCCTGTAATAGGCTTTCTTATAATTAGGATCGTCCTCTATGGCTGTTGCCATGCAATCCCACATTATGCCTACAGCACCGACTTCATCAAGAAGGTCTGCATCCATTACAATCCTGCATTCAAGCGACAGATTCTTCTCAGTATCTTTATCGCTATGGATCATAATGATCTCACCGACTTTAGTGATAGTCTCTGAATCAATACCTATACTATCCAGGTATTCAACAGCTATCTCAGCACTAACTTCTCCATGTGGTCTTCCGTCTTCCCAACCCACATCATGCAATAATGCAGCAAGAACAATAACATCCAGATCCCCACCAAGTTTAGCCTGAAGTCTTATAGCCCATCTATAGACGCGCATTGTATGTTCGAAGCGATTGCGGAAAGGATAATTATCCGATCTTGATGTTGTCGCAAGCTTCTCTTTTACGAAATCAATTACATCTGAGTAATTCATTTTTTCTAAGGCTCCTAAGCATCATAACTACAATTAAGCACTAACTACAAATATCATATCCTAATTTTGTATCTAGTGCTAACATTCTATCTAATGTATGATATCACTTTCCAACAAAAATATCTATAAACATTTTTAAATTTGTTAATAATGTATATGTAATTTTGATTTTTCAGGAAATTTTCTTTGCAGAAGGCTAATATTTATGCCAAAAAACAACAAATAAAGACAACAACCATGAACACTCAACAATATAGAAAAAAATACATAATTATACCGCACGGTCAGCTTTGTAGGGTTCAGATAGGCGTTACCAAGATAGTTAACTCAACCCAGGCTACCTCACGGCACACAGAGAGGTTCTGCTTAGTGCTGCTTTGTTCCCAACCTGACACGGTTCACAGATTCCTGTCGCGCAAGACCCAGATATCAACATCACTTTTCGAGGGCAGCCCTACGAGAAACGATCCTAGGCCGACCAACACCCCTGCTATAGCGGATTGCAGGTACAGGGCACCGCTAACTCCCCGGCTGTGCGGTATTACTAGTATATCCGAGTCTAAAATGTTAGTCAAGCAGTGTTTTATTTCCTGATTTATTCTTCTTTATCCTAAGGCTGGCGAAGAAATTCTTCAGCATTTTTGAAGCTTCCTCTTCAAGAATTCCTTTTTCCACCTTAACCTGATGGTTAAACTGAGGCATGTCCAAAAGATTGATTATGGATCCTGCACATCCTGCTTTAGGATTCATAGCTCCTATCACCACCCGCGGAATTCTTGCCTGAACTATGGCTCCAGCACACATCTGACAAGGTTCAAGGGTAACATAGAGAGTGCAGTCTTCAAGCCTCCAGTCTCCCACCACCTTGGATGCTTTTTTTATTGCAGATATCTCTGCATGAGCAAGAGCAAGATTTTTCTTATTTCTCTTATTATAACCTCGTGCTATCACCTTATCATCTTTTACTATAATACATCCAATAGGCACATCTCCTGCTTCAAATGCTTTCTTTGCCTGAAGAAGCGCCTGTTTCATATATTTTTCGTCCTTTGTCATATCAAACTCCTGATCACCCTGATCATCCAAGTCTTTCAGACAATTCTGCAAACTGAGAAAGGCTTAAGGTTTCTCCTCTGACTCTTGTATCAATTCCCATATCTGTAAGAGCTTTTTCAACCTGTTCTCTGGAATAACTTAATTCAGGAGAATTCTTTATTCCATTTGCAAGAGTCTTTCTTCTTTCTCCGAAGCTGGCTCTTATTATCTTAAACATCTTCTTTTCATCAGATACTTTGACTTTCATCTCTTTATGTCTTGTCAGCCTTATAACTGCTGAACCAACGCCCGGTCTCGGCATGAAACAGTTAGGAGGAACATTTGCAGC
>DFFQ01000023.1 GCA_002371025.1 Lachnospiraceae bacterium UBA3772
GCTGAAGACCGGTTGTATATGAATTAATAAGGAAGAACAACGGATCATCTGATAAAAGCATAGATGCTTTTCCAATAAGAGGATAAACACTTTCCTCTATCTTCCATATTTCTCCTTTAGGTCCTCTGCCATAAGAAGGAGGATCCATTATTATGGCATCATAGTGATTACCCCTTCTTATCTCTCTTTCAACAAATTTCATACAGTCATCAACAAGCCATCTTATTGGAGCATCTTTAAGACCCGAAGCTTCTGCATTTTCTTTAGCCCATGCCACCATCCCTTTTGATGCATCCACATGAGTAACCTTTGCTCCCGCTGCCGCTGCAGCAACAGTGGCTCCGCCTGTATAGGCAAAAAGGTTTAAGACCTTTATCTCTCTTCCTTTATTAACAGCTCTCTTTATAATAGGAAAGAACCAGTCCCAATTGGCTGCTTGTTCAGGGAAAAGTCCTGTATGTTTAAATGAGAAAGGTTTTAAATTAAATGTAAGAGTGTCACCCGAAACGCCTTCATCCACCAGCTTATACTTAATAGACCATTCCTCTGGAAGGTCATGGAATTCCCATTCACCCCCTCCTTTAGCACTTCTATGATAATGGCCATTCAGCTTTTTCCACTCTTTTCTATTTCTTTCAGTACTCCATATTACCTGCGGATCCGGACGAAGCAAAATATACTTCCCCCATCTTTCCAATTTTTCTCCACGTGAAGTATCAAGTACTTCATAATCTTTCCATCTATTTGCTATAAACATTAATCTACCAGTTTCTTTCTTCTATAGGAAGATATTCTTTATGACTGCCTACATATTTATAAGCAGGACGAATAATCTTTCCATTATTTACAAGTTCTTCTATTCTATGTGCACTCCAGCCTGCAATACGTGAAATTGCAAAAAGTGGAGTAAATAATTCCATAGGGATCTTTAACATTGTATATACGAATCCGCTATAAAAGTCAACATTTGCACACACCGGCTTCTTCAAGTCTCTTCCAGCTGAAAGAAGCTCCTTTGCTATATTTTCTACTCTTTCATAAAGAGCAAATTCTTTTTCATATCCTTCTTCTATTGAAAGACGTCTTGCATATTCCTTTAAAATGATAGCTCTTGGATCGGAAACAGAATAAACCGCATGGCCCATACCATAGATAAGTCCCGAATGATCAAATCCTTTTCTATCAAGAAGACCTTGAAGGTATTTTCTTATCTGCTTATCACTTTCCCAGTCGGAAATGTTACTCTTTAAGTCAGCAAACATCTGCTGAACTTTAAGATTTGCACCACCATGTCTTGGCCCCTTAAGCGATCCAAGAGATGCCGCAACTGTTGAATAAGTATCTGTTCCTGTTGAAGAGATAACATGAGTAGTAAAGGTTGAGTTATTACCACCACCATGCTCCGCATGTATTACAAGGCAGATATCAAGAACCTGAGCTTCAAGCTCTGTATACTTTGCATCTGATCTAAGGAGTCGAAGGATATTTTCTGCAGTTGATAATTCTGCCTTTGGCCTATGCACTATAAGTGATGAATCAAGGAATCTGTGTCTATAAGACTGATAACCATAAGCTGCAATTACCGGAAATCTTGCAATAAGAGACAGTGACTGTTTTAAAACATGTCTCACGCTGATATCATCCGGGTCATTATCATAAGAGTAAAGTGTAAGTACGCACCTCTCTAAAACATTCATTATGTTCTTACTTGGTGCTTTCATGATAACGTCTCGGTTAAAATTATCCGGCAGTGCTCTTAAGTCACCAATAACCTTCATGAATTCATTTAATTCATCATTTGTCGGAAGTTCACCAAACAAAAGAAGGAATACTGTCTCTTCAAATCCATGCTTACTTCCATGAAATCCCTTAACCAGATCTTCAACATTATAACCCTGAAAGAATAATTGTCCCGGAATAGGCACACGGCTTCCATCGCTCTTCGTTTCAAAACCATTAACATCTGAGATTTCTGTAAGTCCAGTAAGTACGCCTTTACCATTGGCTTCACGAAGTCCTCTTTTTACATCAAACTTTGAATAAAGTCTCTGATCGATCTGACCTGAATCTGCACAAAATTCAACGTATTTATCAACGAGATCATTAAATTCCGAGCTGCTGTACATGCCCTTTTCCTCCTGTATTATATCTGTAAACAAAAAATTCTTTCTATTAAATAAAAACCTTAAAACCCAATAAGTTCAGATTTCAATAATCATACGCTCATAAGCATTATATACTGTCGTATTCTTATAAGTGTCTTCTCTTTTAAAATCTCTGCCATAATTCTTATGAACATGCCCATGGATAAACGCCTTTGGCTGATACTCATCCAAAAGGTCCCTGAAACATTCAAAGCCCATATGAGGTCTGTCTTCGCAGTCATTAATTCCTCTGGCTGGAGAGTGAGCAACAAGTATATCAAAACCGCCTGTCTTTTTCAGCTTTTTTCTCAGCTTCTTAACACGTTTTTGCATATCCTTCTCACTATACTGATATCCGCCAAAGTTATATAGCATACTTCCGCCAAGCCCGGCTATCCTGAGCCCCTTATAGACGATAACTGTATCTTCTAATGAATCACAGCCCTCCGGCGGAGTCTGATCATAGCATGAATCATGATTACCATGAACATATAACACCGGACACTTGGCATAGGTTGCAAGAAATGACAAATATTGCGGTGCCAGATCTCCTGCAGAGATTATAAGGTCGATACCCTCTAATTTACTTTTTTCAAAAAAGTCCCACAAATAGCGTGACTCAACATCAGCTAATGCTAATATCTTCATCGTCATCATTAAGCACGCCTTTTAGTTCTACTATGTCGCGCGCTTTCTCCTCAAGATTTTCTATATCAGGTATCTGTCCCTCAACATTATCCACAAGCCAATCCATCTTTATGATATTTTCAATATCTACACGATGTTGCGGCTGATTTACTACGTTGCCCTTCTGATCCTTTATTTCGCCTTCAAATGGAGCGAATTCTCCCTTAATTATCATATTCTTAAGGAATTCCACAAGTCTCACTGTTTCCTGTGGTGCCTTATTTGAAATAATGATATCTGTTACACCGGCTGACATTCCCCACCAGTAATTGATGGCTCTTTCACCACCACCTGAAGAATTCCAGCTGCCACTGGTTATTAGCTTTACAATCTTCTCATAAAGCACGCCCCAGTTAATAACCGGCATAGCAATATTAATAGGTTCGTCTTCCATTATCCTATACATACCAAATCTTCTTGAAGCATGCTTTGGTGTGATCATATCCTGATCCGATACATAATCGATTCCCTGCTCAAAGAAGTCATGATATATAGAATTTCTGCTGGCCCCCTTCTCAGTGGTCCATCTAAGATAAACTCTGAGTGTAGGATTTACCATCTTGGCGCCCAATGCGAAAGCATTGATATTGGCCGTTACACCGTAAATAGGATAATCTGCTATATATCCCAGTTTTCCGGTGGTGGTAAGTGCCCCGGCAATAATTCCTGAAAGGAACTTTGTCTCATAAAGACGGGCATAATAAGTTCTGATATATCTATGAGATGTATTAAGAGAACAGTTAAGTATCTTAACATTTGGATACTTAACAGCCATCTTAAAGCTGGCTTCTACATGTTTTGAGGTAGTAACAAATATTACCTCAACCTTTTCTTTATTAATAAGATCTTCCATAGCCTGGATAGCATTTTCTTCAGTATCAGCTGTAGTGATCTTTATAGTGCTTATGTTATCACCAAAAGTCTCTTTAAGATGAGTTCTTCCCAATTCATGTCCATAGAGCCAGTCTGATGTAGCCGGATCTCTGTCATAGATAAATGCCACCTTAAGCGGATTAGACGCTGATGGCTGACTTGAGAATATATTGGAAATGAGAGAAGCCTTCTTTTCTTCCGGAGGATCTAATGAAACCTCAACTTCAGAATTCTTATTCATCATAACGAATTCTTCCCACATTTCAGAGATGTATCTCTTCATCTCATCTTTTGTCATGGATATAACATTTCCATATTCCTTAGCTTCAATAAAAGCAAGGAGAGCATCTCCGGTAGTAATATTCTCTAGTTTTTTTCCGCCTTTTTCTTCAAAAGCTTTGGAGAAGTTATAATAAGCTGATGTGAGATTAAGAATTGAATCATCATCCCACTTAGGTCCTTCTGGATCAAATTCTTTACCAGCTTCTGCAACTAACTTTTTAAAATTTCCTTCCTTAGAGAACCAAATGATATTGATTCCTGTAATCTTGTTGAAATCCATAAATTCATAATAGATACGGTTTTCAAGGTCATCAGTTCTGGCAGGCAATTTACGAATCACTATAGCAGGGACGGAAGCCGCATCAAAGAATTTAAGAACGCTGACGCGCTTATTTCCCTCTATTACATAATAATAATTCATGTATTCATAAACCTTTATAGGATCATGAATACCTTCCTCCATATGTGCATCACTAAGAAGATTCCACTTAACGCCAAATTCAGTATTAAGTCCAAGTATTGGCATGAAGTTATTAGCAAATGCCGTTGTTCTTCCCTGTGTACTTGTACCAACAACACGGGAAAGAGGAATATTAACGAGGCCCAGATTTACTTCGCCTCTTATTTCAACCTGAGAGAGTATCTCATCAAGTACCGGAAGATATGGGCTACGTCCTTTTTGAACTGCCTGTCTGAAGGCTTTGTCACCCATTTTCTTCGCTTTTTCATATTCTAAATATCCCATTTAAAATATCACTCCATTAATTATTTTGCTACGCCACTGTTATAAGCTTCATCTGCAACAGCCTTTGCAACGGCCTTTGCAACTTCTGGGTTAAATGCATCTGGAATAATATAATCTTCTCTTAATTCATCATCCTTTACTATAGAAGCGATAGCTTTTGCTGCAGCCACCTTCATAGGCTCTGTTATCTGTCTTGCCTTTGAATCAAGAGCACCTCTGAATATTCCTGGGAAAACAAGAACGTTATTGATCTGGTTCGGATAATCAGATCTTCCTGATGCTATAACTCTTGCTCCACCCTTCTTAGATTCTTCTGGCATAATCTCAGGCACAGGGTTTGCCATAGAAAATACGATGGCATCGTGCGCCATTGTGCTTACCATTTCCGCTGTTACGATTCCAGGTGCAGAAACACCAACAAAGATATCCTTGCCTTTCATTATCTCAGCAAGATTTCCTCTTTCTTTATTCTTATTTGTGATCTCTGCCATTTCCTTCTGAGCCGGATTCATCCACTCTTCACCTGGGCAGAGAGCTCCGTTCTTATCAACAAGCACAACATTTCCAATGCCAAATTTAAGCATGAGCTTGCAGATAGAGATACCGGCAGAACCAGCACCACTTATAACTGCGGTTGCATTCTCAAATGTTCTGTTAGTAAGACGAAGTGCATTGATAAGGCCTGCACAGACAACAATTGCTGTGCCATGCTGATCATCATGGAATACAGGAATATCAAGCTCTTCCTTAAGTCTTCTCTCAACCTCAAAACATCTAGGCGCTGATATATCTTCAAGGTTGATTCCACCAAAAGATGGTGCAATTCTCTTTACTGTCTCGACTATCTCATCAACATCCTTTGTATCAAGGCAGATAGGAAATGCATCAACTCCAGCAAATCTCTTAAAAAGAACCGACTTTCCTTCCATAACCGGAATAGCTGCAAGTGGTCCAATATCTCCAAGTCCCAGTACCGCTGTTCCATCAGATACAACTGCAACTGTATTAGCCTTACATGTATATTTATAAACATCAGATGGATCAGCAGCAATCTTTCTGCAAGGTTCTGCTACGCCCGGTGTATAAGCTGTGGAAAGATCATCTCTTGTCTCAATACGCACCTTTGAATTAACTTCAAGTTTTCCTTTATTTTCTTCATGCATCTTAAGACTTGCTTCATTAAAATCCATCTTTAATTCCTCCATGTCATATGTTAGTTAGTATTTATATTTTATTATATTACTTTAATCTTATGGCACTTTATCGAGACAAAGTGTTTTCAACAATAATAAGACCATTTATAGTTCTATGTCAAATCAAAAAGGCTAAGCTGAACTCCTTCAGTATGATTTTCATACTTTCTTGCATAAGCCTGAATATCCTTACTGCCAAAAAGAATGCCATTTTCTCTGCAAAAATCCATGTAAAGATGTCCCATTTCACCACTCTTATCAAGTACAAAGCTGTCCTTAAGTCCTTCTTTTACATAGATTTCATAAATATCCTTATCTCTTTTTTCAAGTTCCTGATAAAAATATTCCTTCATGCCGCTTTGAAGTACTGTCTTAAAATCATGGGTATCAATAGCTTTAACACCGTATTCTTTCCCTAATTTAAGAAGATTTTCCAAAGAAGAGATATCTCCATTTATATGTGGAAGCATAGGAAAAACATCCAGTATCATATCAGCTTCTGTTTCCTTAAAACCTTCCAGTATCTTAAGGACATCCTGCAGCTTCTTATCTTTTCCTTCTATCAGAGCATATTTTTTTTCATCAAGAGTAGGAATCATCACCCTTATCACACACTTGGTATGACCTGCAATATCCAAAAGCACATCTTTATCCCTTAAAATCAAGGGATTACTTGTGGTAATCTCTATGCCAAAATCAAACCTCGCTATTGCCATAAGGCATTTTCTCATGATCAAATACTCTTCCTCAAGAGCATTATAAGGATCCGAAAGTCCTGTATAAATGATACCTCTGCTGCGTTTTTTCTTTAATTCCTGAGATATAAGAAGCGGCGCATCCATCTTTATACCCATCTCATCCGGATTCTCAATCCGCGCTCCCTTGGCCCGAACCCTTGACACAATACAACTATCCGTGGCTCCCCTATATATATTAATACCATTTTGTGCGGTAATAATTGATTTCGCAGAAATCTGATACATTTTAACCTCTTATCATTTTAAATAAAGTCAAATGTTGCCTGTTCATAATCAAGTTCGTTATATTCAAGTTCTTCGCCATTGGTATGGCTGTCATATCTGACAACAACTGTTACCTGTTTACCTGATGCCATCTGCTGTCCTAAAACATAATTAACATCAAACTTTCCTGTTATCTCAGGTGTCGCACCACGAGAAGGAACAATAAGCTGTACATGGTTTGTTCTAAGAAGTGCAAATATAGGCTCCCAGATATAAATATCCTTAGCGGCACCGAAAGGATTGTCTATAAATATAGTCTTTGTCCTCTTTTCAGGATCTGATATAGCATACATACCTGAAATGTAATTTATGACTGAAACTAAGAACTGTATATAGATACCCTGAGACTGTCCTGTAGAACCTACCGCCTCTTCATATTTAAGATAACGGCTCTGTTCTTTGATTCTTTCTCTCTTATATAACTGAAGCTTTATCTTGTTCATATCAGTTACTATTACAGAGAACATCTTCTTAATGGCAAGTTCTGACTGAAGAAATTTAATACGCTCTGCATCATTTTCCTTCTTATCAGCTGTTTCTACTATCTTATCGATATAATCTGCCATTCTCTCCCTAATAAACTCATCCTTAATATAAGGAATAGAAAGCTTGATCATCTGAATAGATTCATTTCCGATGACTATCTGAGACAGCTTAGGCAGCTTATCTAATTCCGTCTTTACATCAAGACATCTCTCAATACACTGATCAACGAAATTATTTTTAAGTCTCTCCATATCCGAAAGACTGCTGTCAACTCTTTCCTTCTCAAGTCTGATAAGATCCTTCATAGAATCAAGATTATTAAGAAGGACTGTTGCTTCAGCATAAGTTTTTGGAGTTTCAATATCATCTCTAATGGATGCAGCCAGCTGGAATGCTCCCAGCATACTAAGACTTTCAGTAACCTGTCCCTTAGTCTTAAGCATCTGGCTTCCAGCTCTTTCTATAGCTTTTTCTATCCTGTCGTAAGAAAGGAGCAATTCTTCAAAATGATCCCTCAGGCTTTCTCTATCGCCTTCGATTATCACAGCATAGCTTGTATCGATATTATTTCTCTCAACAATCCTCTTTACATCTCTATAAAGATCCGCCATGACATCCTGCTGCTTCTTATAATTGTCCAGCTTTTCCTCAGCCTCTTTAGACATAGCCTTAGCTTTCTTTAATTCCTCTTCTTCACTTCTTATAGCCATGTCATATTCATCATAAGAAAGATCAATGAAATTAAATTCGCCATAAGCAGCACTTATATTCTGAATAGCATAATCAATAGAACCCGAGAGTTTCATGGCTTCGTCTTTCTTTTTTGAAAGATCTGCGACAGCTTCATCGCTCTGTTTTTTCGCCTTATCAATTTCTAGTTTTAAATGATTTAATTCATCTTCTTCAGGTTTTACAAATGTTCCCGCCTCATATTCAGCCATAAGGCTTGCAAGATCCACGCCGGTTTCTTTAATACGTGTTTCCTGTCTTCTTATACTGCTTTCAAGAGTATCTAAAAGCATGGCATTCTTCTCTTCATCCATGGCCTGCTGATCCGAATCATTTATATAACTCTTAAAGATATAGATAAGTTCTTCTTTTCCTCTATTATCCTCAGGATAATTCTTTTGCTGATAATAAGGCTGATAATGGCTATTCCAGTCATCCTCTTTAGCCTTTAATTCCTCTTTTCTTTCTCTTAAAGCTGAATTAAGTTCATCTTTTTTATTTAATTCATCCTCAAATCTGTCCTGTATTAAAGCACTCTCTTTAACACATCTTACCTTACTTGCTTCAGCCTGATCTAAAGCTTTTGTTTTCTCATCAAATGAATTTTCTAACACGAGAATCTTTTCCAATATCTCAATATCAGATGCAAGAACATGAATTCTTTCCTCATCTTTTGAAATAGCTTCTTCTATTTCAGTGCCCTTTACCTTAAGATTCTCTATATTTCTTTCTATCTTTTCTATTCCGGATACTATCTTCTCAATATCTGCTGTAACTCGCTTAAGATCATCCGCTGCACTTACATTTTCCTTAGATCCTGTACGAAGCACAAAAAGAAGGTCTTCTCTTTCAGTTTTAAGAGCATCAGAAAGAAATAATCTTTCATTCTTAAGATTATCAATCTCATTATTTACATTTTCAAAATATCTGTCTTGCTCCTTTTCATCCAGAAAATGATTCTTTGGAGTTTTTACCAGCAGCGCTGCATCATTTAAACTAATGGCAGTACTTCCAAGTTTTTCCTTATCATAAATGATGACTGGGCATTCATTTAAAGCCATCTCTATAAGTCCCGGATCTTCTGCTAATTCTCCAAAATTTTCTGCAATAACTGAATATGGAAGTTCCGGATCAGCCTCAAGCAATTCCTGTCTTCTTTCAACAGTTAATGCCGCAAGATAATCATCTCCAAACATGGCAGTACTTCCATGTCTTGTAGTGATATAATCTATCACCTTCTCAACATCAGAGCTCATCTTAATTATCCTGCCGTGCTTTATCTCTTCCGCTCTCTTCTTATTCTTCCTTAATTCTCTTTCAATCTCTGCAATTCTGATTATATCTTTCTCTGTCTTTTCTCTGATAAGATCTGAAAGAATGTACATATCCGTTCCTTCCGGATCATGGGATGCATAGATATTTCTGATCTGCTTTAATTTACCTTCATTACTTCGATATATCTCGTCACGCTCTTTATAAACATCCGCTTCACGATGCAGATTAAATAACTTATCATTTTCAGCTGCGACGCTTTTCTTGGCAAGATCTATCTCTTTATTTACCTGCTCTAATGAAAGCACCTTATTATTAACAGAAGAAGTTAAACTATCCTTTTTTAAAGTTTTAGCCGCAATGATATTTTCTGTTTTATCAAATGCCACCTCACTTATGCCTTCTCTTAATGATCTGATATCTTCCTTGATACGTTCTGTCTCTTCTTTAAGGAAGAGTATATTACTATCTGCAACTGCAGCACCAACTCTCGCCTCTTCAAGAACCTTGCTGTCTTTTTCTATAATGCTGCATATTTCATCATAATTTTCTGAAAGGACCTTAATCTTATCTATCAGATCCTCTTCTTCTTTTTTAAATATCTTATAAAGAGCTCCAACAACTATAAGAAGTTCCTCTTCATTTTCAATATGCTCAGCCTTTGTAGAAGCCACTACCTTCTCATACTTAGCTTTATCATTTAAAAGATCCAGGAAATAAATAGCAGCTTTCTTTTCTTTAAGACTTCTATCCTTCTTTTCCATAAGATCTTTTAATCTTATCGCTTCAGACTGTAATTCATCCAGTTCCTTTACTATAGTCTCATATTTCTTTTTATCTCTGGATGTTCTTAAATTTTCTAAAGAAGCTCTCTTTTCTGTAAGATATTCATGAGCATTTTCTTTATTCTTCTTTAATGAAAGAAGATATTCTTCGGAATTCTTTCTTTCCGCCTCTCCTGTAACATAGATATCTCCAAGCTTCTTGGATATCTCTTCTTCTTCCTTATAAAGATCATTAAAAGAAATGATCCTGTCATAGAGAAGGGATATAAGTTCAGTCTCATGATCAAAAACCGCAATATCTTTCTTCTTCTCAGCCAGATTCTTAAGCTGATCTTTAATAGACATAAGAAGGTCTGCCGCAGAGTCACGGCTTCCCTCATCCTTATTTGTCTTTACCCTGTAAGCTTTCTCAATGATCTCTTCGATAAGAAGATCTTCTATCACCTTTCGGGTTGTTTTATAATTACTCTCAAAATATGTTCTTACGTGCCCCTCAGTCTTATTGATTCCTCGGATTATCTCCCACTGACTTTCATGAAGACCGTAATTACTTATAAATCTCTGATATTCACCTTTTCTGTCAAAAACAAAAACCCTTAGATTATTATCTTTTCTCGAAAGATCCTGAAGATAATTTTTAAGAGCCTGATAAGAAATCCTTTCCTTATCCTTGATAAGCGGAAGATTCACGATATCATTTCTGTTATATTCTCTATAGAAAATACAATAGTTAAAATAATCAATTGAAGCCACATCTGACTTCTCAGCTTCTGCATCTCTATCTCTGGATTTTCTCGCACAGAAACCTGTAGTCATATATTTATAACCATCTTCTATATCAGGTTCATCCACCTTCCATTCGATAAGTGAATGGATAGTTGTATTACCACAATTTTCTCTAAACAACTTCTCTATAGGCTGCTTTTCATCCAGTGTGGAATTAGGGATCACACACTGCATAAGAAGAAGCATGAGTACAGATTTACCACCACCATTGGCCAGATCATAGAGAGTATCCCTTCCATAAAGACGCATGGTAAAGTCATCATACATCTGCGTGCCGAAGTTGTATTTAACATTATTTACTCTTATTCTGTTAATACTAGGCATTATCGGTTCCTCCCAAAATGGTAAATATCTTACCCTTATATTCTTCAAAATAATTCTCAGCTATAGCCCTGAATCTGTCTGTAGGATAAAATCTCTCTTCAACATTATTAAATAATTTTTGTTCCTGAAGGAAGTTAAATGAAAGCTTCACAAATCCAAGTTTTGAACCACGGGAAGCTTTATTTCTGTCTTTATCTTCACTTGTGGCTGTAGGAAGCTCATGCCAGAGAAGGCATACATTTCTAAAGGTTTCTTTAGAGGATTCCAGGTCTTTTTCAAAGATCTCATCTTCATTTGCAATCCGATCCGCCGCTTCAGAAACAAGAGCTATCATTTCATCAAGTTTTATATACTCTTTAATCTGATATGTGCTTGAATCTGTATAAAAATAAAGTAAAGCCTGATATACGATAAAATAAAAAAGAAAAAGTTCTCTGTTAACCTTAAAGCCCATGGCCCTTTTAAGATCATCATTGGTATATCCAAATACTTTATTTCCGTCTCCTGCTGAGATAAATATCGAATCATTATATTCATAAAGATTCAGATTAAGGCTTTTTAACAGCTTTACGGTGATATCATACACCTCTGAATCAGAATAAAAATCATTATAAAGCTCTCTTGTTTCTTTATTTTGTTTTGATACATTTTTTCCTGTGATCAAAGCACTATATATAGCTAATGCTTTCTCAAGACTCTTTTCTTCCATCTTATTTCCCTATCCACTATAGAATGATCAACTTTTCTTTCTAACATCTATGAAAGACCATATTACGTATCAGCATCTTTTCTTCCTTAGACGCCTCATCCTCTTCTTCACTTGTCTTATCCCCGATAACTATCTCATCAGGCATATATTCAATATTAAAACTTATATCCTTATACAATTCCTTATCTGCATCTGAAAGCATCTCCCAGGCCATCTTCTCAAGGAAGGTCTCAGTTTCATCCTTCATTATCTTCATACTGTATGAATCTTTCTTTGCCAAATGTACCAGGAATGAATAATAATCTCTATTTTCATATATCTCTTTCCCAAACTTGATCTCTAATATGGCATTAAGTTCAGAAAGAGTAACCTTTTCCCACCTAAGCAGGCGATCCAGTAATTCCTTAAAAAGAAGTCCGAGATTCTTTCCTACAACTTTAGAGAACTTTTCATCCTCATATTCGAAATTAAAATCCACCGGTTCATTTTCTCTTACTTCACCCTTTAAGTTATCATCACTCTTCGAAGTAACGATATTATCTACAAGAAATGCCGAAAAACTCTTTTCAATCTTTGGCATAAGAAATGGCATAAATATATGTGTCATATCCTCAGGCCTGTCATTTTTTTCCATTACAGAAAGCGCATTATTAAAGTCAAATACTGTTCTAAGCTGCTTTAACTTGGATCTTTCAACCAGCTCATCTGTTATTCTTGAAAGATCTGCTGTTGCTGCGATAAGTTCGCTGTGGCTTTCAATGGTCTTCTTTAATTCTGTTTCAAGAATGGTGATATCCCTCATTCCTTTAGAATCATGACCTGCCGCCATTCTTCCTACCGCCTTATCCACAAGGGCCTTATTTTTTGCAAAAGATTTTCTTTCCTCCTCAAACCAAAGAGAAGTACTATCCATATAATCCTTGGCAGCCTTTGTTCCTTCATATATGTCACGCAGCAATATCTTTATTACTTCATCTCTCTTCTTCTTAAGCCTTGTAACTT
>DFFQ01000086.1 GCA_002371025.1 Lachnospiraceae bacterium UBA3772
CATTCCTAAATTGGGCATTGACTGAGGAGGCACTCCCATCTTATCAGCTGTAAGAATAGTAGTCTGCTCATCATCCTCATCATATTCTTCTTCAATTATTTCTTCGGAATTTTCTTCAAGATTTTCTTCAGAATTATCTTCGATTTTTTCTTCAGATTCTTCCATCCCATCATTTAAAAGATCTTTAGAATCTAATTCTGACTCAGAAAAAACTTCACCCTTTTCATTTGTCTCCATATACATTCTCCAAATTATATAACCCTATTTGAAATATTCTAAATTTCATAATTAAAGTATATACTACTGTCTTTTCTAATTCAATAATGTATTATTCTTATACATCGTAAAATATTTATCATATCTGTCTCTAACCCGAAATATTTTTTCCAAATCCAACTTTTATGCATAAAAATATGTTTACAAATGTTTTTCGGGTGTTATAATAAGTTTTACTGTGCATTATCCGACGTAAATTGTACTATCAGGTAGCATTTTCGATTGGAAATTTAAAGTTAAGGAAATAGGATTATGAGAAAACATATCGAGATCAGATGGCACGGTCGTGGTGGTCAGGGTGCAAAAACTGCATCACTTCTCCTTGCCGACGTAGCATTTAATACAGGAATGTACGTTCAGGGTTTCCCTGAGTATGGCCCAGAAAGAATGGGTGCTCCTATCACAGCATTTAACCGTCTTGGAGATACAGAGATTCGTGCACATTCAAATATTTATTATCCAGACTTTGTAGTTGTTGTTGACGAAACACTTCTTCATTCAGTTGATGTAACCCGCGGTCTTTCTAAGGATGGAGCAATAGTTATCAATACTTCAAGACCAAAGGAAGAGATTATTTCCTTATTAAAAGGATACGAAGGAAAAGTTTATACAATAGATGCCCGCGCCATTTCTATGGAGACTCTCGGCAAATATTTCCCTAATTCACCTATGCTTGCCGCCATTGTAAAGGTTGCAGGAATTATGGATAAAGATACATTTCTTAGCCAGATGGAAGCTTCATATAAGCATAAATTTGCTAAGAAACCTGAAGTTATCGAAGGTAATATGAAAGCTCTCGAAAGAGCATTTTCGGAGGTACAGTAATGGCTAATAATAAACCAACAGATTTAAATAAGATACATGACAAGATGCCATATGAAGATATGACTCTTGGTAATCAGATATATGGCGGCGGCGGTTCCAAGGAATTTAAGACCGGTGAATGGCGCACCCAGACTCCAGTTACAAACTGGGACAAATGTGTCAACTGCCTTCTTTGTGCTGCTATGTGCCCAGACAGCTGCATCGCTGTAAAAGATGGAAAGAGACAGGAAATCGATTATGATCACTGCAAAGGCTGTGGAATCTGTTCTAAAGTCTGCAGTTTCAAGGCTATATCTATGAAGGAGGGACTGTAAAAATGGCTCAGCAAAAAGACAGAATGTCCGGCAATGAGGCTGTGGCACTTGCAATTAAGCAGGTAAATCCAGACGTTATGCCAGCTTTCCCTATCACACCATCAACAGAGATTCCTCAGATGGTTTCAACTTTTATAGCAAATGGAGAAATCGATACAGAGTTTATCCCTGTTGAATCAGAACACAGTTCAATGTCTGCAACCATCGGCGCGTCTGCTGCCGGTGCAAGAGCCCTTACTGCAACTTCTTCCTGTGGTCTTGCATTCATGTGGGAAGAATTATACATTGCCGCATCAGACAGACTTCCAGTAGTTCTCTGTGCTGTAAACCGTGCTCTTACAGGCCCTATCAATATCAACTGCGATCATTCAGATACAATGGGCGCCCGTGATTCAGGCTGGCTCCAGATCTATGCAGAAACAAATCAGGAAGCTTATGACAATTTCGTTATGGCTTACCGTGTAACAGAGCATAAAGATGTAATGCTTCCTATGATGGTATGTCAGGACGGTTTCATTACCAGCCACGCTGTTATGAATATTGAAACTCTTGATACAGATACAGTCAGAAATTTCGTTGGAGATTACGAACCAGAAAACTTCCTTTTAAACAAGGATATGCCAATGGCTGTTGGTCCATATGCCAACTCTCCATTCTATATGGAAACAAAGAAAAATCAGCGTAATGCCATGATTGCAGCTAAGAAGGTAATCCTTGATGTCTGCGCTGAATATGAAAAAATCTCAGGTCGTAAATATGGCCTCTTTGAAGAATATAAATTAGACGATGCAGATTATGCCATTGTTATCATCGGTTCAGCTGCCGGAGATACAAAAGATGCCGTAGATATGCTTCGTGAAAAGGGAATCAAAGCCGGACTTCTTAAGGTAAGAGTCTTCAGACCATTCCCTGGCGAAGAAATGGCAGAAGCTTTAAAGAATGTTAAAGCAATCGCTATCTTAGACAGATGCGAAAGCTTCTCTGGTCAGGGCGGTCCTCTTGGTTCAGAGCTTAAAGCAGCACTTCTTGATGCTGGAAATAAAGCTGTCACAGTTAACTATTTCTATGGTCTTGCAGGTCGTGATTACACACCTGAAGATGCAGAAAAAGTATATCAGGATCTTATGGATTACACCGCAGGAACCAAAGACGTAGAACAGTTCAAATATATCGGTCTTAGAAGCAGGGAGGATAACTAAAATGGCTTACAATTTTAAAGAAGTAATGAATAAGCCTGAGCGTTTTGCACCAGGTCATCGTCTCTGTGCCGGATGTGGTGCCGGAATCACTGTAAGAACAGTGCTCAGAGCCTTAAAAGAAGAAGATCATGCAGTAATCGGAAATGCCACCGGATGTCTTGAAGTTTCATCTTTCATGTATCCTTATACAGCATACGAAGACAGCTATATCCATAATGCATTTGCCTGTGCAGGTGCTACTCTTGCCGGTGTTGAGACAGCTTATAATGCTTTAAAGAAGCGTGGCAAGATTGATGAAACATATAAGTTTATTACCTTTGGTGGTGACGGCGGAACTTATGATATCGGTATCCAGTCACTTTCAGGTGCTATGGAACGTGGCCATGACATGGTTTATGTCTGCTATGACAACGGTGCTTACATGAATACAGGTATTCAGCGTTCATCAGCAACACCTAGATTTGCTGATACAACAACAACTCCAGCCGGAAAAGTTTCAAATGGTAAACTTCAGCCAAGGAAAGATCTGGCATCTATCATCGCCAGCCACAATATTCCTTATGTTGCCCAGTCAACATTTACACCAGCAATGAAGGATCTCTATGAAAAGTCAGAGAAAGCAATATACACACCAGGAGCTGCTTTCCTTAATGTCATGAGCCCATGCCCACGTGGATGGAGATATGACACTCCTGACATCTTAAGAATCTGCCAGCTGGCTGTTGATACCTGCTACTGGCCATTATTTGAAGTTATAGACGGAAAATGGATCTTAAATTACGAGCCAAAGAAGAAGCTTCCTATTGAAGATTTCTTAAGAGAACAGGGAAGATTCAAGCATCTCTTTAAGCCAGGAAATGAAGAGCTTATAGCACAGTTCCAGGCAGAGGTAGATAAGAGATGGGAAGATCTGCTTTATAAGTGTTCGAGGTAAAAGATTGGCGAACTGACGCCAAAGTAATTGACGAACGGACGCCAAAATATAATAAGACGCTCAAAGCAATCGCTCCAGCGGGCTAAAACATGCCCTTTGGAGCGATTCTTTTCGCGTCTTTTATTATATTTTGACTGTTTTAGTAATTATTATCTTTTAACTTTGCCAACTCATCTAAATCATCATAATAAAAACGATATACCTGACATATAACATTATTCTCATTTATAAATACTAATTTTATATATCCCTCTTCATATTCTACTTTATAAGTATATACACCATGGTGATAGTTACTTCTAAGATGAAATGACATCTCATATAAAACTTCCCCATCCGAATCATATATCCTTAAATATTCATCAGGGTTGACACCGTTGCCTTTTTTACATTCCAATGTATATTTATCACAATCAATATTTTCCTTAAACCACACATTCAACGAATCATATGAAACGGGAGAAAAATATAAAATGGAGAATATTATTAATCCTAGTAAAGGCAAACTCAAAATAACAATAACAAAATAATGGAAATATTTTATAGGAAGCATCTTTATTTCTCCTTTTCAAAATCATCTTTATAATCTTCAGTATAAAAAGAATAAACTTGACCTCTTTGCTTTCCTTCATCAATCAATTCCAACCGCACAAACTCATCATTTATCTCTAGACGATAATTTTCTTTTGTAAGTTCTCTCTTTTTACTTTTAACAGTTGTAACGAATCCAAAACTTCTATCTTTTCCCTCAATAATTATATGTACATTTTTATCTTTTTTAGAAAAAATAGATTTATCATAAGTTACACTTATTTCCCATTCTTTATTCTCTGAAGACGCTTCTATCAACTCTAATGGTTCTCTTTTATCGTACATATC
>DFFQ01000115.1 GCA_002371025.1 Lachnospiraceae bacterium UBA3772
CCGCCACAACTTTCGATGGAAGCTACTAACTGATTCTCTTCATTGCTTAATTTGAATTTACCACCATTCATATATTCGCAAAATGAATCCACGTCCCCATCTTCAAAGTCGATATTTACAACTTCATCACCATCGTGAAGCTGCTCAACATCACTTTTCGCTTCAGCTTCTGTACTTTCAGTTGCATCCTCTGTCGCTATCTGTGAATCTGTCGCTGTCTCGGTTGTTTTTGTCTCGGTATTGCCTTCTTTTTTCTTATCCTGACATGCCCCCAAAGAAAGCGTAAGAGCCGCAGTAAGAAAAACTGCAGCAAATTTCTTAAATCTCATAGCTATCCCTTCCTCCTTATAGCTAAATCATGTGTGTAGCACTCATAACCCATTATAATTAATATTATAATTAATTTCCAATACTATAACGTTTCCGGGATTGTTCTTTTTTAAGCAAAATAGAAAAGGTGTCTGTCTGACACCTTAATTCTTTAATTCATTATGAAGTAATCTTATAACCTCCGCATAGTTCTCCGGTCTATGAGGAAAGTCACAATCAATGCAGGACTTAAATCTATGCCCATTTTTTTCCACTATCTTCCATTTACCAGGACATTCTTCCATATGATACAGAGGACAATAACAAAAAAGACAGTTTAACTCCTCCATATCCTTATGACATGGAAAATATTTACATTCTTTATTCTGAAAAAACTTAAATGAATTCTCCATAAATCTCCTTTAAATTATCAAATAATCTGATGCTTTCTTCATGACTTTTTATAGCTATCCTGTAAAATCCCCCGCCCAATCCAGTATAATCAGAGCAGTCTCTGATAAGGATCTTTCTATTAAGTAATTCCTGATAAAGATCGATACTTGTTTTTATAAGCACATAATCCGCATCAAAGGAATAGAATTTTATATTCTTAAATTCTTTTAATCTATCCCTAAAAAACTTTTTTTCTTTTTCTAAATAATCCAAAGTACTCTTTAGATATTCTTTTGTCTTATCACTAGAGAGTATCATTTGCCCAACAGCATCTGCCATTGTTGAAATGTTCCATTCCGGAATAAATTTAATATATTCATTAAATCTCTTACCAAAAGCAGCCCATCCGAGTCTTACACCAGGGATCGCAAATGTTTTTGTAAAAGCATTAAGGCATATCAGATTATCAAATCTTTCTATCTCATTGATAATAGTAAAGTTCTCATATTTTCCAGTCATTCTAAGAAAGCATTCATCTACTATTACTATAGTATTATTATTTTTTGCTTCTAAAATAATTTTTTTCAGCAGTTCTTTATTAATAAGTCGTCCTGTAGGATTATTAGGATTTGTAATAAAGATCACATCAAATTTTTCATCTCTTAACTCATTTATCAGTTTATCATCAACATTAAATTCATTTTCTTCTTTTAGATAAAACCATTTTATTTCTGTTCCCACCGCTTCAAGGGCTCTTTTATAACCAATAAAAGATGGTGCTAAAAGAAGGGCTTTAGAAGGTCTAAAAAAACTTATAAATGAAGATATAAATTCTGACGCACCGTTAAAGATTTCTAAATTTATGCTATCTTTAAGTCCGAGATAATTTCTTAATTCATTTCTTAGAGATGAATATGTATGGTCTGGATATTTATCTACAGCATCAATACTATCCCTTATGGCCTCTTTTATATATTCAGGACATCCTAAAGGATTTATATTGGTTGAAAGATCCATATCAACTTTATTCCTGTATATATCTCCACCATGCATTTTATTCTACCTCTTTAGCAATAATTTAAAATAATCGTAATAAGTCCCAAAATTAAAACACATATAGTAAAAGCACTGATACTGGTAAGATACATTAATTCATTCATCTTTTTAATATCATCTGCAACTACTTCTCTGTTCTTATCCCCCAGATAATCCTTATCTACTATTTTACCAAAATAACTTGCCGGGCCTGCCAGCTGTATATTTAATGCTCCCGCTGCTGCTGCCTCTGTGTGAGCTGAATTTGGACTCTTATGCTTTAGTCTGTCTCTCTTAAAAACCTTCCATGCATTTTTTGTATCAAAGTTTTTCTTATCAAATATAGTAGCCGCAACCATTAAAATCCCGCTTATCCTTGCTGGGATGAAATTTAAAATATCATCTAATTTTGCTGCACATCTTCCAAAATAAAGATATTTATCATTTTTATAACCGATCATGGAATCCATGGTATTGGCCGCCTTATATAAATAAGCAAGTGCAGGTCCACCTACAGCCAGATATAGCATAGGAGCTATCACACCATCAGATGTGCTTTCAGCCACTGTCTCAACAGCAGCCTTTATTACGCCTTCCTTACTAAGACTTTCAGTATCTCTTCCAACTATCATGGATACTGCGTGTCTTGCTTTATCTATATCATCAATAGAATAGTATACTTTCATACTCTCTTTTTTAAGATCTTTTGCCGCAAGACAGGTAGCTCCCAGAATAGATTCAATGATGATACCAACTATTACATGTAACTTATAGGAAAATAAAATTAATGCCAAAGTTAGATCAAATGTAACTACTATAACTACGATAGTAAGGACTCTTCCCTGTATTAATTTTACATCATCTGTATCTTTCTCTCTAAGCCATCTTTTTTC
>DFFQ01000065.1 GCA_002371025.1 Lachnospiraceae bacterium UBA3772
TGTGCAGTGGATTCTTGACTGCTGACCAGCACCGATACCGATTGCCTGTCCGCCCTTAACGTAGCAAACTGAGTTAGACTGTGTATACTTAAGTGTGATCATTGAGATTGCAAGGTCGATACGTGCTTCCTCAGGAATTTCCTTATTTGCTGTAACAACATTGCTGAAGAAATCATCATCGATAACGAGTTCATTTCTGCCCTGTTCAAATGTTACGCCGAATACATCCTTTGTCTCGATTGGAGCTGGTACATAATCCGGATCAATCTGGATAACACAGTAATTACCATTCTTCTTAGCTTTTAAGATGCTAAGTGCTTCCTCTGAATATGAAGGAGCGATAACACCGTCAGATACTTCTCTCTTGATAAGACGAGCTGTATCAGCGTCGCATTCGTCTGAAAGTGCAATAAAATCACCGAATGAAGACATACGGTCAGCGCCTCTTGCTCTTGCATAAGCTGATGCCATAGGTGAAAGATCACCCATATCCTCTACCCAGTAGATCTTCTTTTCAATATCCTTAAGTGGAAGTCCTACAGCAGCACCTGCTGGTGAAACATGCTTAAATGATGTAGCTGCTGGAAGTCCTGTAGCTTTCTTTAATTCCTTAACAAGCTGCCAACCATTAAATGCATCAAGAAGATTGATATATCCTGGTCTACCGTTTACAACTGTTATAGGAAGCTCTCCATCTTTCATAAATACTCTAGATGGCTTCTGATTTGGGTTACAGCCATACTTTAATTCTAATTCCTTCATGGTATTCTCCTTTATCGAATTCTTTTTTATATTTACAGCTAAAATCAATTCTGCTTTTATGCTTATTGATTCTTCTAACTTATTAATATTCTTTATTTTGTATGCTTATTTATTATCTTTGTCTCAACTTCACCTGTCTCAAGATCGATAAATCTTGTGAAAAGTGAGATCTTATTATCTTCATTTAAGCTGTTCCAAATGATATCTGTAAACTCATCAAGATCATTTGTAGGGATTGTAACTACAGTTGGTTCTCCTTCAAATGTTGGAAGTGGATTTCCATCCTGCATATAAGTATGGATAAATCTTCCTTCTCCTGCCTTTGGATTGTCATATGAGAATGTATTTCTAACGCAGCAGTCAGGATCACCATTATTTGACTTTAAGATAGACATTTCGAAGTTGAATTTTCCTTCTGTGTGAAGTATAGCTGAAATTCTAGGAGTATAATTAGGACCATCTGGCTCGAACTCTCTTACACGAAGAGACTGCTCAAATGTCATCCCCTGACTCATTCTCTCATAGATTGTATCTGTCTGATCACCATTTGTTACGATAGTGTCCTTACCAAGTACACGAACTGGTGCATAGATAATAAGGCTTGGATCCTCAAGTAATGATGGATCAAATGCCTCTGTTCTGATGCCTTCTCCTTCTTCTACGAATACTCTGTTACGGCTGTTAACTGAACGTCCCATGATAAAATAAGCTGCTGCAGCTTTCTTCTTATCAGGTGTTACACCTACTACGATTCCTCTTCCAGGATAAGTTGTGCTTCCGATTTCTTTTGCAAGATCCTTTGTTTCCATTTGTTTCCTCCTTTTAACACATGTAATAAAACGCCAATCAGTCCACTTTTTATTGTCTTCCAGTCTCGCAATAAATTGCTCTTTTGATGGAATGCCTATCTTTCGTGCAAATAAGAAAAAGCCGACTCATATGAGCGCTCATATATATAGCACCCAGACGGTCGGCTTGAATTTTCAAGGAATTCATCTATTCTGTGCTCCCTGTGGTAAACTCCACTAATCCGTCAGTTACACAGAACTTTTTAGTTACATCCTCATTAAAACATTATTTTATTTTTTTGTAAAGCTATTTTCTTTAAGATCTTTGATAAGTCTTCTTCTGGCAAATGAATTTGTCATAACCTTATACTTATTATAAATCCAATAACCTATAATACCTAACTGTATGATAATAGGATTCATAAAAACAATCCTATCTGTACTAAAATGAGAGATTATCTTTGCCTCTCCCTGACCTTTGATAGCTTTAATAAGATCATTATTACAGGTAATAAGATTGTCAAACTGAGTATAAGCTGTTCCTATCTGTTTTGCCCTATGAGCATCAGAACCGGAAGTTGTAGGCTTATTATATCTATTGGCCAGTCGTTTTGCTCTCCAGTTAGCTTCCTCAGTAACACCTGCATTATTGCCTTCTATAAAATCAAATAATTTGATTATATTTTTATTTCTTTTATAAAGATTCGTATTGGTAATGGCAAAATATCCATTTCCATAAGGATGGGCAGCTCCTATTATGCCGCCATAAATATGGACCAATCTGGCTAAGTGCTCTAACTTTAAGCCTCTTCTTTCTAACAATGGACATTTGGCATCATCAGGTAAGACAACGATTACATGACCGCCATCTCTGGTATCATACTCGATTCCTTTTAAAACATAAAAGTCATCGATTGTCTTTCCCTGTGCCTTAAGTCTGGTCCACATTCTGTAACCACCATAAGTATCATGGTCTGTTACCAGCATTCCCGCATATCCAAGTGACTTCAGCTTTGCGGCATAATCAAAAATCTTAATACTGCCATCAGGCGACCCCTCTTTTGTATGACAGTGAAGATCATATTTCATGTTTTTTGCTCCTTCAAATTATAGTCTCTTCCCCGATTATTTAATCTAACCGCTATAATCCTTAGTACATAATTGATTATATTACAAAATTAAGCAAAAACAATAATAACTTTAAATCAAAAATCCTCTATATCTTTTCTGATGATATCACTTAACTCATCTTCATTTAATTCATCCAGATTATTAAGCATTCTTTTGATATTGCCCGCTTTTGCCATATATCTGTTTTTTTCGTTGATATAATCCTTATTATAATGAGTGCTATACCAGTAATCCCCAAAAATAATACCGAAATATATTAATAATCCAAGTATCATAAGAAGTCCCACCGTAAATCCCAGGAGTTCCGTATTTCTAAAGATTCTCATAGGCAGATCCATCATCTTTGATTTAATAACGAAGGACTTGATAATAAAAATTATAAATTTTATAGAAAAAACAATAGCCGATACCGTAACCAAAGCTACCCCGATAGCTTTTGACTTTTCTTTTAAATTCACCTCATGATTAATCATTGCCTTATATTTCTGTTCATAGTAATTATATGCCACTTCCAGCTTCGTTCTCGCATTTTTCTGCAGATATCTTAATAATTCTGTGTCACCCATATTTTTTCCCTGCTTTTTTCTTAACCTTTTATTTTAATTTTATTCATTCTAAATACCAATAAATATAATAGCAGAAAACAAAAATACCGCCACTGTTTTCTCGTTTTATCAGCCGCGAGAACGTGGCGGTATTTATCATCCTGTCTATAATACAGTTTTTTACTGTCTATGGTCAGTTACACGTTTTGTCTTCTTCTCACTTCTTGGAAGGGTTCCAATAGGAACTATTGTTACTCTTGGTGTAACTCCGATGCGAGATTTAAATCTGTCTCTTATCTCATCTGCCATTTCTGTGAAACGTCTTCTTCCTTCACCTTCTACAGTAAGGAGCATAACGTCACGGTTCATGTCATCTTCATGGGCAAGGTCTACACGATATTCGCTGGTTGCACCATCAATTTCTTCAAGAACACATTCAACCTGGTTAGGGAACATATTAACTCCATGGATCTTAAACATATCATCAGATCTTCCCTGAATTGTATCGAGCCTTGGATATTTAGAACCACATTCGCATTCACCTGGCATGATACGTGAAATATCATGAGTTCTGAAACGAAGAAGTGGCGCTCCTTCTTTAACAAGAGTTGTGATGACAATCTCTCCTTCCTCTCCGTCAGGAAGTGTTTCGCCTGTTACAGGGTCGATTATCTCAATATAGATATAATCATCCCAGTAATGCATTCCATGGCTCTTATCACAGTTTATTCCAATTCCAGGACCATAGATCTCTGTAAGTCCATAAATATCATAAAGCTCGATTCCAAGGCCTTCCTTAATGGTGCGTCTCATCTTATCGCTCCATCTTTCTGAACCGATAACACCCTTCTTTAAATGAATCTGATCTCTTATTCCTCTTTTATTTATCTCCTCTGAAAGAAGAAGGGCATAAGATGAAGTAGCTGTAAGCACTGTAGACTTAAGGTCTATCATCATCTGAAGCTGCTTTTCTGTATTTCCTGGTCCCATAGGAATTGCCATAGCACCAAGTAATTCACAACCTGCCTGAAAGCCGATTCCTGCAGTCCAAAGGCCGTATCCAGGTGTGATATGGATTCTGTCCTTATTTGTGATACCTGCTGTTTCGTAACATCTGGCAAACATTTTAGCCCAGTCTTCAACGTCTTTCTT
>DFFQ01000084.1 GCA_002371025.1 Lachnospiraceae bacterium UBA3772
TTCACGATTCTATGAAGGTCTTGTTCTGTTAATCTTATTCTTTGCTTCATATCATAATACGTATTAAATTCATCATTTTTATAATAAATATCAACATAAATAAAAAATATTTGTGCCAATTGCGATGTTATTGCTTTTTTCATTATTATATATTTATATAATAAAACATTTTGTATGAAGAAAATAAACATATTAGAGGAACAATATGGCTTAATTAAAGAAGGCTTGAGCAAAATACTATATCATTTTACATCAATAGAGAATGGATATAGAATCTGCAAAAGTGACAGCATATATTTACAGAGTTCATACGCAAAGGATTCAGATAACTATGATAGAAAAAGAAAATTTTATCTTTCTTGTACAAGGATAAGAAATAGCCAGTTCGGATACTCAAAAAAGTTTAGTAATGGCGGTGTCAGAATTGTACTTGATGGCGATGCATTAGCTGCAAATTTCAAAGGAAAGCAAATAAATTACTGGGGAGGAGGCGTTTTTACAGACAAATATAAGTACATGCAAAATGTAGAGAAAGATAGTAAACTATCTCCAGAGGATAGAGTATATCAATATGCATTAAGAAGGTTTAAGCAAAAAAATCCAAATGCATCTGACGAAGAAATACAGAATTTCATAGAACATAACTTTAATGATGACGCACAACACCATATTGACAATGAATCAGAGGATAGACTGTTTTCGTATGAACCGATAATCGCTGATGCTCATAGATATATAAAGTCGGTGGATGTGCTGCTTGTAGATTTCGAAAATGACAAGGAAAAAATGGCATTTGCCCAGTCGTTTCTATATAGGACTCAACTTGGACATAAATATGTGAGAATTTTCAGTTCTGAAAAAGAATTCAACAACCCGAATGGAAAAGATTCAAATGATAAGGTTGAATATGGTAGTGGACTAGTATCGGATTCTAGAATTTCGTATTACTACAAGGCAAAAGCATGCCTGTCAGCAGTGATATGCTTCATAGCATATGCCAATCATGACTTCGATAAAGACAATTTCGCAAGAAAAACTATGGAATATCTAAAAAAATATGAACTTAGCGAATTTAAAGGTGGCATAGGGCAGATAATGAAGGACTTTAGAAGCAAATGGGGATTAAACGGTATCATGGAAAGCTTGAATGCAGTAAGAAGGGACTTGAGCGATGAACCAAATGAATACACATATAAAATAGTTAAGATGCTGACTGACTACATGAAGTCAATCGGTGCTAATAGTTTCAAGGAAGGATATAAGATAAAGAAAAACATGGAGGGGCAATACTATGATTACGGGCATGTATATGATAGAATTGATACATCAATTAAGTATAAATACATGATTATAAGAGATAACGTAATATCACTATATCCTTATAAAGACAAGTTTCGTGACGCATTGGGATGGGATAATGACACATGCAAGTACAATGCAGATGCCATGACTGACGAGATAATGTATTATGGATATGAAAAATATAACTACAATAGCAAAAACAGAAACTCTATGTTTCAATATTTATACAAACTTTTTAGAGACGGGTCTATTATAGATGTATATGAAACCTTGAAAAAAATAGGATTTGATGAAGACTATTTGAAATCTTGGGACATAGATATTAGATATGATGAACTAGATTACTGGAATGCCATTCGTTATAAAACAGTAAATGCTAAAAGAGAAACTAAAGACACATATGACTTTAGTGCTGCATCTAGAATCACAGAAAAGGAAGTTGAGAGTTTTATAAGTAAAAGACAAGGGAAGCTAGGTTAGAGAGACCTAGCTTTATTTTTTTCCTTGCATTAAATATTTATAAAGAAAAGAGTTTGTAAATATTACTAAAAAAATACATTTTAACGGAATATTAAACTCATTAAAAATAAGTAAAAAATATTTAACGATTATGGTAACAAACATTTTAGATTACATGTATGAGGGATATGGGTATGACATGGACAACCAGCTCTTATATACAGACGTAGAGAAGTATGATGAATCATTGGATAAGGATGGTTATTCAGATAATGGAATGAAAACATTTTCATCAACCGACTTGTCAATAACTGGACATCAAACAGCACTTCCTACCGAGAATGCTAACAAATATAAGGAAATAGGACAGTTCGTTGGCGAAAATGGAGCCAATTACACTGACTTGAGACCTCAGATTTGCGCATGTGGAGGGGAGACAAAATACAACTGGGCTTATGATGTTAATAGTTAAAAATAGTAAATGAATAATATTGTTACAGATTCCAAAACAAAAAAAAATCCATTAATCGAATTTGTGGTTGATAAAAATTCAAATTTTATCAACCACAACTCAATCTGGTTTATACTTTTTAAAGGCGATTTATTGTTTTTCGATGAGAAAAACAAACAATTATTAGATGATTTCTTTTATAGACACCAAAACGAACTTTCAGATTTCACACAAGAGTATGAAAGAAAAAAGTATTATTCAAATAGAGACTTTGACAATTTTGTCGGATGGCTAGGGAGTTCTGTTCCTTATCTTTTAAGCGGCTGGATAAATAATGGCAAAGATGTTTGGATTTGTGGGAACAATTCATATAATATCTTGATTTCTAACGAGTTATATCAACTCGTCAAAAAACTTCCAAACTGTAACTTTTATGTAAATTATAAGCCAATTGACAAAAACGAGGTGCTTAAAAATAAAGGTCAGTCTTTGCCTAATTTCTACTATCACGGTACTACTGTCGATTCTGCACTCAGCATATTGGCAAAAGGATTAAGAGCAATGCCAGATAAAAGCCATTATGTTATAAAACATAATAAGACAGTATTCTTCACTAGTAGTTTTGAACAAGCAAAAGGATATGCCAAGTACCAATGGGCTAAACATAATGATTATAGTGGTACTGCATCAAAACCGTGTGTGCTAAAGATAAATACAGATAAAATTGATACTAACAAGCTTGTTCTAGACTATGACGTTTATAATATGCATACCTCAGCTCAAGATGATAGTTTATACAATGACAGGATGAAGGAACTTGGCATCGATTATTCTAATCTTGTTCATACAAACGTAATCAAAAAAGAAACAGACCCAAGAAAATTCAATAAAATAGGATATAGGGGAATTATAATGCCAAATGCAGTAGTTAGCATTACAGTTCTTGATATATTTAATGGAGGCAAGGAAATGACAATCGAAGAATTCTGCAAATATTACGCAAACCCCAATGAAGAAGCACTTAAAGAAGATGTGGAAGATGATGTATACGAAATAGGGGCTGAAAGTGATAATCCACCAGTAGGAGGTAATATGTATCATATCACTGAAAATGCTTCATTTGACTCCTCTGAAGTCGGTCAAGTAGAATATACTTGGGACTTTGACGAAGATTCATATGAAGAATGGCTGTCAGACAGCGAAAATGAGAATACAGAAGAATCATTGATGGAATACATAAGGGATTGTGTGGAGTTCGAATTAACTTATTTTGATAATATAACATTTCACGAGTGTGGATACGAATATGTTGACTATGATACTCTAGAGGATATGTTCGGGGCTAAAATGCAAAATAAAATATTAGCAGATTGCAAAGATGATGGACACGGGTCATTTGAAACAATAGAACTGTTCCAAAATGAAGATATTGACCTAAATGATTGCGATTCCGTTAATGACAGAGCAATGAAATTATTAACGCATGGTGAATATTATAAGGATTGTAGGGGTTTTATACTGACAAATGGTGTCGTTGTCTATACTGATATAGAACATAACCAGATACTACAACCAATTGGAATAGATAACAAGTTCGACTTTGTACGAATGGGAAATATACGTATATTGCCTAAATCAATAGATATAGGCGCTCCACCTACAGATGAACAAAGAAAAGTACTAAGAAAGGTGATAGCATCATACTCAGATGATGAATTGTACCTTGATGTCCTAAAAGGTAATGGCAGTGTAGGGGCAACATATGTGAACCCAGACTATAGATATGTTATGGGAGAAATTGACAGGTTTTACAGAGAAGGTATTAAACCACAAGGAGGAGTATGCTATGAGAGTAAAACTAATAGCGCTGTAATTGCTGAAAACAAATATTCCGATGCATTCAATAATGCAGTAAATGAGCTTGAAGTATTTAAAAAATATGGCGCTGAAAAATACGGAGAAAAAAACTGGTATGCTATATCATGGATGAAATATACACATCCCGAAATAACAATAGATGAAGATGATATTAATAAACTAAACAGTTTAACAAAAAAATGTAACGACATAACTAAACTTTGGAGTTCAGAAGAGGATAAAGAGGAAGCAAAGATAAACAATGAAGAAATAGAAAAAGCAGAAAGAGCTGATAAATTAATTAAACTTGCTATTGAACATTACGGTATAACATATTACCTTTCATTAGCTGGATTTATATTACCAGACGGAAGATTACTTAACTTCAGTAGTGGCTATTCTAGAGATGTTGACCATAGAAATATTGAGACAATATATAAAGAAAATAATATTAGTATATGGAGTACAGAGTATAAATATAACTATGTCGTTGATTTCATGAATTGTGGCGCTATTAGATGCTCTACCAATAGCGGAGTTATTGACATGACATGTGAACCAACTAAAGAACAATACAGGACAATAAGGGAGTTTGTAAGGAAAGTTGGTGATGTCGAACTTGAATTTACTAACAAAGTTGGAGACAATGAGCATTATGCATCATACAGAAACGCAAAGCCAAATAGAGTTGTTACAGACATATATAATTATTACAACGAAGGTATTAAACCACTAGGAGATACGACAATAGAATCAAATATTATGAGAAAACAAAGTGCCATAATTACTGAGTCACAAGAGTCTAAGTCAATATCACAAGCAAAAAGGCTCGTGATGCAAAAGCTTAACTACAACGAGCAAGAGGCAGACAAGTTCATAAGGGTCAAGTTGAGAAATGACATCCCTGTATTAAGAACGCCTCAAGGTGGAAAGTTCATACTTGGCGCAGCAAGGATGTTCTGTGACGGTGAGCTAAGGACAGCAAACGACATTGGAAGTCTTAACTCAACTTTGAAGCTTGTTGCATCTGATGCACACATAAACGAGTATGACAGGAATCTTAACGGCATGTCGTATCAAGACTTGATACAGAGGTTTGCAAAGGCAATGAGCGACAACCTTGAGTCTGAGAAAGCTGAGGTTGGTGAGATGATGTTCGACACTCCTTCAGACTACGAAATCGTAAGGATTGACTCGTTTGAGCAAGCAAGCGAATATGGAGAATACACTGACTGGTGTGTGACACATTTTGAAAATATGTTTGATTCATACACTTCAGATGGAATCAACCAGTTCTATTTCTGTTTAAAACACGGATTTGAGGGTGTTGAGAGACAAGTTAGCGAAGGTTGTCCTTTGGACGAATATGGTTTA
>DFFQ01000218.1 GCA_002371025.1 Lachnospiraceae bacterium UBA3772
ACATCTTCGACAACGGTGGGTTTGATATTGTTATTGCCAATCCGCCGTATATAAGTGCTATAGAAGCAAAAAAAACTATTGATGACTTTGTTCGTCAGCAATATAAGAAAACATATATCACGGCCTCTGGCACATATGATATATATGTTATTTTTATTGAATTAGGATTTAAATTATTGAGAAACAATGGAATGTTGTCGTACATTACTCCATCTAAATATTTGTCTGCTGAATATGCAAAAACATTAAGGGAAGTTATTATTAATTATTATTCTGTAGAGCAGATTTCTGATTTTTCAAGTATTAGGGTATTTGAAAATGCAGGGGTATCTACAATGATTTCTGCGTTTAGAAAATGTAAACAGAGAAACACAGTTCGTTTTGAGTCTTTCAAGACAACAACAGAAATAGAGTCTTTTCACATATATAATAAATCTGTATTAAGTCTTCTCCCTAACAATTTATGGGGAGCCTTATTAAGTAACCACATTGACTTATTTCTCAAAATACACTCTCAATCAGTAACGATGGAGGAGTTCTCCGAAGTGAATGCATGCTCAACAGCTGCCGAAGCTGAAGAATATGAAAATAGTTTGATTTCAGAGTTCGATCCAGACTCTTTTATGTATATAAACAATGGAACCATAAATAGATATGTACAATATTGGGGGCACAAAGAAATTCGCTCAAAAAAAATCCTGAAGCCATATCTTCCTTTTGTGGCATTGAATTCCCGCAGAAAGAACATGTTTCAAAAAGAGAAATTGATATTTGTAAAGTTGGCCAGATGTCCACAGGTTTTCTTGGATGAAAGAGGAGAATTCGCTTCGGCAAACACCAATATGGTGTATGATGTCAAACAATACAATTACAAGTTTTTACTTGGATACTTTAATTCAAGGCTTTTTGATTATGTTTATAAAACAATGTTTGGAGGTAATTCTATGTTGGGTTCAATTCAAGTACAGGCTCCCCAAATCAGAAAATCATTGATTCCAAAACTATCCTTACTTGAAAAACAACAACCAATAATTGATATTGTAGAAAAGATACTTCAAGAAAAAAGGATTAATCCAGATACAGACACAACGTCCCTTGAACATCAAATCGACAAATTAGTCTACCAACTCTACAACCTCACCCCCGAAGAAATCGCTGTAATTGAACAATAATTATGCTGAAAATACGTTAAAAAAATATGAAAAATAGAGAGATAATAAAAAATGACATACTACAGTGGGCATTCGATAATTTCTGCAAAACCAGCAGATGCAATGGTCTTAACTCAGAAAGCATTCGGTGCAATTATCCTAATGAAGACCTACAAGAATTGATTATTGAATTACTGGAGGAGGATAAAGTTAGTCTGATAGCGGTGGAGCATGACATAAACCCAAGTATAATCAGGGTGGGATTTGTTTCAAAAGAGCAGCAAATTGAATATGTCAAAAAGAATGGTATAAATGACGATTTTTGTATATACCCTTCAAAAACGTACCTTATAAAGCATTATGTTGAGTCTGATTCGGTGTCACGTCTTCCCTTTAATAAGATGTTGAAATTAGGCACCCCTCATAATAAAATTCTATATTTTGAATGGGGGGTTCTTTTTAAATATTATTCTGATCCTCGCTATAACTTTGATTTTTCTGACTATACAGGTCATATCTTTTCGTCAGAGAAATTAAATGAAGAAAGACGATTTGCAATAAAGACTTTTGGTGTTGGGAAAAATAAGAATGGAGAACATGTCGTTGCTGTTCCCTTATCTGAGCTGGTTTATATGCCGTCAGCGTGTCAAATTGAATGGTACAGCATGCTGGAACCAGAACAAGAAAACTGTTCCGTTCTCAACAATTATGAAGATGTTCTTAATGGCTGTTGGAATTTTAAAGATACAATATTCCGATCCATATTAAAAGAGCTGTCTAACATCAACAAACTAACGACTTCGATTTGGGAGTGTTCATTTTATAGGAAAGAATATATTGAAGATAAACCCATTGGATTTGATTTGTTATATTTACCTACGAAGAAGGTTTATTATGAATATGTTTCTTTACTGGAAAAAATAGTGATACACAATATTAGTGTAAAATTTTTTGATTATGTAAAAGTAGAACGAAAAAACAAAAACGGCACATTTAAAGGGACACTGAATTGTTTAAAAGAATGGTTGTTAATCGTAAACAAAGATTTAATTGAAGACATCCACACTCCTTTAGACCAGCTCCGAAAAATAAGAGACCCACAAGCTCACGAAATCTATATGGATGAATATAGTTTGGAATTCTTTACTAAACAAGATATGTTATCAAAAGATGTGCATAATGCTCTTTATACTTTAAGAAAGCTGATACAGACTCATCCCAAAGCAGAGGGTGTTGAAATACCATATAATAGAACAGAAGGATATCTGATGGTGTAATATTTTTAACAAGAGAATATTATTTATTGTATATGTTCTTTAAAATCTTTTTTAAATACGATGGATTAACATAAGATAGATGTTCCTTGCCATAATCTGTTGTAAAGAAGTCTTTTTGTAAGATTTCTTTTGATATACCGAAGTCGTTTTGAACAAATTCGTGAATTTTCCCCAAAAAGGTTATGCCGATGTGTATCATCGGGTAGAATGTTTTAGGGTTTGTGTTGTCAATGGACAGATTACTTGAACTCAGTCCGTGGACATATTGAGAGAGGTAAGATAGAAAGTAAGTGCTGGATTCTTTTCCATTGATTAAAGGGTATATTTCCTGCCAGGATAATTTTTGCTTATATTTTTTTAATGATTTAAATCTCCAGTTGTCGTGTTTAAGAGCGATTAAATACTCTATTTCTGTCTTATATTCCTTGTATAAGATACTATTCCGTATCTTTTTTAGAAAATAATCAATACCATTTAGGGAATCTTCAACCGCAGCAGTTACACCCTGTTGAGTCTGTTCCTTTTCTAATTCCGAAATAGCATTGTCATCAGTTGGTTTGATTGCTTGTATAGATTTCAGCCTTGTGTTTAAGCCATCATATAAGAACAGATAATGTCTTAGTGAAACTTCATCTGCATTTTGGTTTCGATATATTAAAATATATGAGGCAAGATTGTCTGCAATAGAACGTAGAATTGTGGCTGCAGTGGAGTAATCATGATTTATTTCTATAACAGTCATAAATGAGCACGATGCAAACATTATTTTTGTTAGTATTCCAACTTTATATCCATTAATATCATCAACAGCCCCTTCAGGGAACATCGACCTGAGTTGCGTAACCTCATGTGCTGCTAAGCTATATAAGCCCTTGTAGGCGTCGTAATACGAGCCATTAAACATTTTTAGTTCAGGAATTGTTATCATCGCAAATCGTAAATTTTTTTTTCGTTGTTATTCAAAGCATTCGTTGATAAATTTTAAGTAATTATCACGGTTTGTGAACATCATATATAAAGTTCTATCTTTGGCCGCTTGTCTATCATTTAACTCATCTTCTGATGGAGATCCAGAAATATCTGCTTCAAAGAACATTTCTGCACTATGCTTGTTGTGGCCCTTATGTTTTGAAAAATACTCTAAAAGGAAGTTAAACATTGCAGACTGATAAATATTTCCAGCTCCAGTTTCCCTATTTAATGCTGATGAAATAATAATCTTACAAAGAACGTCTTTTCTATCAAATAGATTATCTGCGGTGCATTTGTTAGTAGATAAAAAACGGCTTACATTTTCAACCAGCAATGATTGTGCATTTTTATAACTTCCAACTAAAGTATGGCCTTCATCACCTGTTCTTTCAAATGAGTTTGCTTCGAATTCACATAGCCTTGCCAATGACATTGCAAAAAGTTCATACTCCTGTCCGTGGTTGGCAGATTGTATATGTTCTTGAAATAAAGCTATAGTGTATGATTGTAGCTCTTCAAATAATTTTTCCGAAAAGTGATTTGAACGCAATGTCCAGGGAAACAATTTGTCAATTATTTGAGAATCTATACTTGGGAAGTGTGCGACCATCGACAAAACCGTTGAGATATACCGTTTGCAATTATAGGAATCTGTAGTTGGTGAATATGACAACACGATCCGTAATAATGAATTATGTTTTCTGTCTGAACACCATTTCTCAACCTGACTGTCAATAATATTTTGTCCTGCGATTAGACTATGTACTTCGGATATTGCCAATTGATCAAAACTGAGACCAAAGGAAAAATATTTATGGTAGGACTCTGTAAATGCTAGTTGCGTTATGCTTTTGAAATTACGTTTAGGATTGAACAATTTCCTGAGTATAGTGAGGCTTTCGGCCTTTAGCGGTTTGCCTGTATAGTTACCCTCATCAACAATACTTGTTTTGCGAGCTCCATCTATCCCAGGGAGAAGAGTGAATCTGTTGATATGTAACTTCTCATCCACAACTGCCCTTAAGATACTTGTAGGGTTATCCCTAAGTATATTATATAATTCGGAATCATAGTAATACAAAAGCTCTAACAAGAAAAAGTCCTCTGTATTGATTTCTGTTGATTTATTGTCGATGTCATTTTGAAGAATACTTTGAACAGATTCAAAATCAAGAATAAATTGCCTTGCGAAACGTTTCACTTGCCTATATGATACTAGTACTTGGTTGATGATGGTTTCATTTGAATTTATAATATATGTGATTGCTCTTTTTATATCGGAATTGTTCGTCATTTCTGGTATTATTTCACCCAAGCATCTGGCCTGAAAATGAGGTTCGGGACGCTGCAATTTGATTTCAAGAGGAAATATCTTTTCTATGTATAAATAAGACGATTCAACTCCAGCTTGTGATAGTTGCTCTGTGATATACTGTTTGTCGTATGCCACAATATAGGTCATTTGTGAGAAGTCGGCTGTATTTCTAATGAGTTTCATTGTTTCAAAAATCTCCTCTGCCTCCAATCGGTCAATGTCATCTATCAAAATAAATATTTTCTTTCCCAGTTTATCTAGACATTCCGTTATCTTGCTTTTTTGTAGTTTAATTGTCGGTTGTTGTTTTTTATCAAACGGTTTTGACATTGACACTAACCAATTGGGAGCACTTACAGCGGTAAGTAACTCGGAATACTTGATTATTGGTTTCTTTATTGCGGAGTAATGAGGTTCAAGCATACTTCTTAGTCCATTGAAGAAATCTGTGATTATTTGCTTACTGTCATTACTTTCCCAGGGACAAAACTTATATAGTAGGATGTCCCCGTTTTCTTTTTGAACATTTGTTATAGAATTTTCAATGCGCTTTAAAAACAAGGTTTTGCCAGATCCCCAACCTCCAGAAATACCGATGGCAAACGCTTCTTTTCGCTCAGTGTAAAGTGCCTTTTTGACAAGAAGATCCGCATATGGTTGGCGTAAATGTTCATCATTGGTAGGTTTGTCAATATCATCTACACAAAATCCGTGCGTTTCATTACTAATAATTATTTGGCTGGATGTATTTTTCTTTTTTATTACATTGAGGCATTTGTTGAGACATTTATCATATATTTTGTCTATCAATTCCTTGGAGTCTTCTAAATACCCAACAACCTGGTCTCTGTATTTGTTAGGTAATATGGCGGACAGTAGAAAGGGAATAGTCAAGGCAAATATTAGAACCAATCCCCAATTAATGCCGAATAGTGAATTCGCCCAAATCCAATGCCCCATAGATGTGGCCAATAAAATATCAATTATTACAATAACACATAAAGACTTCCGTTTCCTATAGTAATCCGTTGCGAATTTTACACTATACACAATCATCAAAATAACAACAGATATGGAAAGAAGTGTATTAAGATTGTTATTTTCATTAAGATATGAATATAGAAGTTCTGTTTTTCTTCCAAATGTTTTGTATATCCAATTATTTATAGGTTCTGATGTAAATAATACAAGTAGAAACACAAATGCAGAGAGTGCAGTGAAAGAAAAAAAGCGGTAATTGATATGTCGTTTCTCCATTTCCTATTTTTTTGCAAAGATACGAATATTAT
>DFFQ01000157.1 GCA_002371025.1 Lachnospiraceae bacterium UBA3772
TGGGAAGATTGATACGAAGGAATAGGGCAATATTTGGAAGGGAGCGAGAGGATAAGCGTACTCTCTTTAAAAAGTAAATGGTCTATGTGTTCTATTATACATAGATTTGTGAATGTGTTGAACCGGAAGGAGGTACAAATTTGATGCAGAAACTTGGAAAAAAGGTAAGAAGAAAAGCGAGTTCCATGGACATGCGCATGTATTGCATGTGTACAAATTGTGGATGTACTGTTCATGTAAATAGTACATCATCCAAGTACACTAACCAGAAATTGCAGAGAGACTAATTCCATGGACAGGGCTGTTGTTATAAAACAGCAGCCCGTCTCGCTATGAGGCAGGATATGAATAAACCATTCATACATTGTTTTGAAACGCCAAAAGCAAAATATTTTTATGATGTTAATACAAATGCCATAGTCAGGGTGTCATCGGATTTATATGATTATTTATCCGAAGGAAAGAAAAAGCATTGTGATGATGGGAATATAAGGAGAGAATTAGAAACGCTTGAAATGGCAGGAATGCTTAGTAGTGAAAAATGGAAGGTTATAGAACATCCAGCTTCACAAATGCTGTTGGAAAACCTAAATGGTTCAATTGAAATGTTGACATTGCAGATTACTCAACAATGCAACCTAAGATGTAATTATTGTCCATATTCTGGAAGCTATTATAACAGAATACATAGCAATAAAAATATGACTATTGAGGTGGCAAAAAAGGCCATAGATTTTTATATAAAACATTCTTTTGACAAGCGAGAAATTAATATCGGGTTTTATGGTGGAGAACCGATTATCCAATATGATCTTATAAAAAATATAGTTGAATATACAGAAGTCAAAGGAGAAGGTAAAAAAGTCAATTATCATATAACAACAAATGCAACATTACTGGATCAAGAGAAAATATCTTTTCTTGCAAGTCATCATTTTAAAATGACGATAAGCTTAGATGGACCACGAGAATTACATGATAAGAATAGAAAACTAATGAGTGGTAAAGGAAGCTTTGACAAGGTAATGAAAAACATTCAGCTTATACAAAAGCATTATCCGGATTATATGAAGGAGATAATGTTTAACTGTGTTGTTGATGGACAGGGGGATTATGGATGCTTAAATGAATTCTTCACAAACTATGATAGCGTCAAAGAATCTAATACTTTCTTTAGTGACATTGCTGCTGAAGGAATTAAGGATGATGATATGCTTGGCTACAATGAAGAATATGATAAAGCATATCAATATGAAGTATTTAAGCTTCTATTAAGTAAGTGTGGTTTCATATCAGAAAAAGAGATATCTCCGATTGTTAAGTCGTATTATGATGTGATAAAAATGCGGCTTAAAGGCAGGAGCGAGGGTTATAATTACGAAGATTCAGGTCACCCAGGTGGACCTTGTATTCCTGGTATACACAAATTGTTTGTAAATGTTAATGGAGATTTTTATCCTTGTGAAAAACTAAATGAAAATATACCAGAAATAGTTATTGGAAATATTGAAAATGGCTTTGATTATCAAAAGATTTATAACATTTTGAATATAGGTAAAACCACTCAGAATGAGTGTAAAAATTGTTGGTGTAGTCGATTTTGTTATCAGTGTGTACTTTTTTCAGAATGTGGAGATCGGCTTTCAGAAAAAGCTAGGCTATCACATTGTGAAGCGGTTAAATCGGCGACGGAAAATTTATTTCTGGATTATTGTTTGATTAAAGAAGTTGAAGCAGAAGATAACAATATATATTTTCTGTAGAGTTCGTAGGAGGAAATCTTTTGAAGAGAGTTGTCCTATATCCATACGATGTAACGGATATTCATGTTTTACAGCACATGGATATGACGGTTTATCTTAATAAAGAAGACCTGAGATTATTTTGTGTCGCACCGAGAGGATGGGGATATGAGGGTGAAGATGCAGGAGCTAAGATAGGGATAGCTACAAAGATTTGTGTCGAATCCGATTATAATCGCTTGATAAAAAATGCAGATATTTTAATAATAACAGAATCATTTTTACCGATATCGGAAACAGAAATTATACATAAAATAGAAGATGCCTTATTAAAAGGGATAGAAGTTATTGTGCTACGAAAATTGAGCTTATCAGTTCAAAAGCTGTTGCTTGAAAAAACACACAATAACCCAAATTTGAAGTTATATGACGGAAATAAAATACGGTTAAATGATGATATTGACATAAATGATAGAACTATAGAAAAGGTACCTGCTCCTATAATACTTGTCATCGGAGCTGGAGAGAGATGCTGTAAGTTTGATGTGCAATTGGAATTGAGGAGAGAATTACATAAAAGAAATTATAAGATAACTCAAATTGGCAGCAAAAATTATTCTGAGTTTTATGGATTTCATGCATTTCCGGATTTTATGTTTAGCTACGGCGAAGATTCAGAATCAACTAAGATTATTGGATTTAATAAATATATTTTGCAACTGTACAAGGAAGAAAATCCTGATGTGATAATTATTGGAGTGCCAGGAGGAGCTTTTCCATATGATGATTTCTTCCATAACGAATTTGGCATATTAAACTATTATGTTTCCCATGCGGTTATGGCTGATTACATCATATTTAACTCACTTTATGTAGATAATATGCAGGGATATTTGAATGACGTTATAAATCAACTTTACAACAAATATGATTATGAGGTGGATCAGGTATATGTAAGCAATTTTGCACTCAATTACCCAGTATCTAAATCAGATAAGGAACTGTCATATATTACCTGTAATACTGAATGCGTTATTGAGAAAATAAAAAGAACAGGAGCGTTTAATGTTTTTGATAACAGGATGAGGAATGATTCTTTAAATGAAATAGCATCCACACTACAGGGGTATGCGAATGTATCGGTAATATGAGGTGATTCACATAATGAAGGATAAAAAAGCATTAGAGCATGAGGTGAGTTCAAGTATATTGGCAATTACTGGTAGAAAAATCGAAGATGTAAATTGTGATTTATTTGGGCAACCCTATTATTTGAAACCAAGAGATATGGTGTATTTGTTTATCGAAATACAGAAGAACTATGGCATAAAGATTCCAGAAGAGATTATTAACTCAAAGCAATTTTCAACAATCGATGAGATATCTAGAATCATAAAAAATATTATAAACAATAAAAAAAGACTATAAAAATGATGAAGGTATCCTTGCAAGGATGATATTTCCAAAGAGATTAATACCGTTTACCTCGAAAATGCTGCCGTTCACTTCATTGCACTTTATATTAGGATAAGAATATCCGAAAATGAGATTATATAAGGATGCTTTCACATCTCCCGAGAGAGGAGGGAGCGTGTTCAGATGAATATAAAAATGCAGAGTATAA
>DFFQ01000134.1 GCA_002371025.1 Lachnospiraceae bacterium UBA3772
TTCATAAGGCTGGATTGATGTTTCATAAGTACCGATCTTCTGGGAAATATCAATTATCTCCTGCTTATCCATACCAATAAGTGGACGATAAACCGGCATTTCTACCGCATTATCGATTACCCCCAGCGAAAATGTAGTCTGGCTTGAAACCTGTCCTATTGATTCGCCTGTTACAAGGCACTGCGCGTCTTCCATGCGGGCAATATCCTGAGCTACTCTGAACATAAAACGCTTCATTATGATAGTAAGCTGATCATGAGGGCAGTTATCATATATAGCCAGCTGGATCTCTGTAAAATTGATCACATGAAGCTTAAATGGGCCTGAGTACTGTGAAACTATAGTAGCCAGATCCTGAACTTTTTCCAATGCTCTTTCTGATGTATAAGGAGGTGAATTAAAATAAACTCCCTGCATCTCAACTCCACGTTTACCGATCATCCATGTAGCAACAGGGCTGTCAATACCACCTGAAATAAGAGAAATAGCTGTACCATTTGTACCTACAGGAAGTCCTCCTGGACCAGGTATTATATGAGAATAAATATAAACCTTATCTCTTATCTCAACATTGATTATTACATCCGGTTTATGGACATCAACCTTAAGACCGTCCTTCTCAAAATTATTAAGAAGAACTTCTCCGAGTTTTGCATCCATTTCCATGGTATGGATAGGGAAGGATTTATTATTTCTTCTGGCTTTCATCTTGAAAGTGAAGTTCATATCATCCTCGTAAACCTCTCTTACATATTCTGTAAGAAGGTCAGCTATTGCATCAAACTCAAAAACTTCAGTTACAACAACAGGACAAACTCCTGTGATACCAAAGATCTTTGTAAGTTTTTCCATTACTCTGTCATAATCATAATCTGAATCAGCGTCAACGAAGATTCTTCCATATTCTCTTCTTACACTGAAATCTCCCTCAGGCTTAAGTCTCATCCTGATTCTCTTGCAGAGTGTATCCTCAAATACATATCTGTTTTTTCCCTTTGTACCTATCTCTGCATACTTTATCAAAAAACTCTTGTAAAACATCATTAACCTCTCTTGTAGTGGCGAAACGCTAAACTCTCTTATAATAGCGAAGCCTTAACCTCTTTTATAATGGCGAAGCCTTAACCTCTTTTATAGTGGCGAAGCTGCGGAAGGACTTCCTTAACCACATCTATTGCATAATCCACTTCCTCAATTGTATTCATATCACTGAAACTAAATCTAAGAGTAGACTCAGTAAGCTCCTTATCAAGTCCAATAGAATTAAGGACTCCTGAAAGCTTCTTTGCACTGTTAGATGAGCACGCTGAACCAGATGATACATATACTCCCTTATCTTCAAGGGTATGAAGCATAACTTCCGCCCTGACCCCTTTAAAACTAAGGGATGCGATATGTGGCGCCTCTCCAGTATTATCATACACGTCTTCGATCTTCGTTAATTCACTGCGAAGTCTGTCACGAAGACTCTTGATATACTCAATCTTTTTATCAAAATCCGTAAATGTGATCTCCACTGCTTTGCTAAGCCCAACAATGGCAGGTACATTCTGGGTTCCAGAACGCATTCCCTTCTGCTGTCCACCACCATAAATGATAGGACGAAGAAGCGTTCCTTTCTTAACATAAAGGAATCCTGAACCCTTAGGACCATGCAGCTTATGACCGCTGACCGACATAAGATCAATACCCATTTTCTGAGGGTTAATACTTACTTTTCCGTACGCCTGAATGCAGTCAGAATGAATAATAACATCCGGATTTTTCTTCTTACATAATTTAGCAATTTCTGCCACAGGCTGAAGTGCACCGATCTCATTATTTATCATCATGCAGGACACTAAAATTGTATCCAGTCTTACAGCATCTTTAAATTCCTGAGGATCAACTACACCCTTTTCATTAGTTCCGATGTAAGTTACTTCAAAGCCCTCTTTTTCAAGGAATTTCATAACTTCAAGAACTGATGCATGTTCAATAGCACTTACAACAATATGCTTACCCTTACGTCTCTTAGCAAGAGCTGTACCGATTATAGCCATATTATTTGATTCTGTTCCACCAGAAGTATATATTATCTCATCCATCTGACATCTGATGGAATCAGCAATAATCTTTGTGGCATTTTTAATATAATGTTCAGCATCTACGCCTTTTTTATGAAGTGATGAAGGATTGCCATAATCCTCTGTCATCAGTTTAACAACTACATCCGCTACTTCAGGATAAACTCTTGTTGTAGCTGAATTATCTAAATAACTTTCCATTTTATTTTCCACTTACTTCTAATTTGATCTATTTATAAAAATATCAACTTTAAAATGTATCTTACATTCTAAATCTGTCAAAATCTGATTTTGCGCAGTCTCTAACGTAAATGACATTGCCTTATTCTGTCTCTGCGGTCTCTATCATAAATGACATTATTGAAAGTGTTGTAAGTCCTGCAGTCTCAGTTCGAAGGATTCTATGACCCAATGACACAATACGTGCCCCTGCAGCCTTTAAAGCTTCTATTTCTTTATCAGCAAATCCTCCTTCAGGCCCGATAAAGATTCCCACTGATTTTTTCTTATCAGCAGCTTCTTTAAATACCTCTAAGGAATAATCCATACCCTTTGCACTTTCATAAGGAACTATTATCATATCAAGTTTTGAAGCGATCTCTATAGCTTCCTTCATATTTACGAAGTTCTTTACTTCCGGGATTATGCCGCGTCTTGACTGTTTTGAAGCAGACTCAGCGATAAGATTATATCTCTCTAATTTACGAGGTTTCTTCTTATCATCCAGTTTTACTACAGTTCTTTCCATCATGACAGGAATTATCTCTTTCGCCCCTAACTCTACAGCCTTTTCAATAATAAATTCCATCTTATCCGCCTTAGGAAGGCCCTGGAAAAGATAGATATCTGTAGGCAGTTCAGCACAATTATCTGTGATATCACAAATATCAGCCACTACTTCGTCATCTTTTATCTCACTGATATTACAGATATAGTCCCTGCCTGATCCGTCTCCTACTGTTATCTCATCTCCAGCACGAAGTCTCAGGACATTTTTTATATGATTTACATCTTCTCCATAAATATGGACAGATTTATCGGCTTCACTTACATCCGACACATAGAATCTATGCATTTTTCTTTTTCCTTGCCACTATAGATACCCACTCATTCATTCTGAGGATATCCATTATCTCTAAGTCATTTTCTATCATTGCATTAACCACATCTTCTTCTCTTGTATCCGAGATTCCTGATGTGATAAATATTCCATCAACCTTTAAATATGGCTTTATAACTCCAGACATAGGAATGATAACGTCAGCTAAGATATTTGCAACAACAATATCATATTCTCTTGCAGGTACAGAATCTTTTTCACCCAGCTCAATATCCACCATTTCAGCAGGTGATTTTGCAGCGATTCCAGAACCAAGGCTGGCCTTCTCTGCCTTAATGGCATTTTCTCCAATGACATTTCCTGCTAGAAGATTGCCACACGAAAACTCGATAGCGTCCTTTCCTAAGTCATTTGCCTTTGCATTTTCTTCACTGGAAATGATTGCCTGTGGGTCTATATCAAGTCCATGAACATATCCTGCTCCCAGCTTTGATGCAACAATTGAAAGAATTCCACTTCCGCAGCCTACATCAAATACAGAACTACCCGGTTTCATATATGCTTTAAGTCTGTCAATACAGAGCTTTGTTGTTTCATGAGAACCTGTTCCAAATGCCATAACTGACTCAATCTTTATTATGATATCATTTTCTCTTACATCTTTATAATCTTCCCAGGCAGGAACTATAACAATATCATCGTTAAGTCTTATTGGTTTATAGTACTGTTTCCAGTTGTTCTGCCACTCTGAATCGTCTGATGTGTCACTGATACCTACCAGCTTACTTCCCACAGGAAGAAACTCTTCAAGTCTGTTAAGCTCTTCTTTAATGGATTTAATAAGTTCATTCACATCCCTATCCGGAGGGATAAAGCAGCTGATCTTAGCCACTCCGTCATCTTCTTTCTGAAGTGGCACGTCCACAAACATTTCCTTTAATTCTTCATCTGTAAGAGGCACATTATCCTCTATCATTACCCCTTCAACTCCACATTCATCAAGGAACATAGAAATTAGGTCTTCAGCCTCTGTACTTGTTTCGATTGTTATCTTCTTCCAAATCACTTAATTTTACTTCCTATATTTTACTATTTATATATTATTTCTTGAACATATCCAGCAGTCTGCTTATCATCATAAATGATTCTTTGCTCTTCTTTAACTCAGCTGGTACGTCATGTTTCTTATTAAGATCTTCTTCAAATGTATATCCTTCAGTTGAATAGAATACATTTATCTTTTTATTATAGAAGCTACAGGCCGTGATCATTCCAGGTCTCATATCCATAAGCTTCTTTATGGCATCAGAAATATGCTTGTCATTGACGAGCTCTCTTGCTTCATTTTCATCAAATGTATACATCTGACAAACAGAATTAACGATAGGACTCACTGAATCCATTCTCTTCATCGGTGTATCTGTATATTCAATAAGCGGTGCGTTCTTTGTTGTAAATACCACAGGATTAATATTATCTGTTGGAATATCAAACTGGAACAGTCTGCCGTACATATTAAGGTGTGCCTTATAATCCTGCTTATAAATATCAGTTGAGAAGAACTTAACTCCGTCGCATTCGCCCTTAACTTCATTTAATGAGCTGTATCTGAAATTAATAGTATCTGAGAAAAGCTTTGTATTAAGGATTTCTCTTTCGGTTGCACTTCCGTTTTTTGAAAATGTTCCAGCATTGAACATATATTCAGCCACAGGTTTTACAATAAGATCACGATAATCAAGATGTATTCCGGCAAGCTGAACCTGAAGCTTTATCCTATATGAAAGGAAAAAAGCCAGTACAAGAAGTGAAACGGCAGCAACTACGAGACCATAAGAAAGCATATATCCTGTATGGTTCAGATAAACCGCCAGTATTGCCGCAAGAACAAGGAAAATAAACAAAAGATTGATTGTTTTAATCTTTGTCTTTAAGGCATTCAACCCCACCTTTTTTTCAACCTTCTTAACAAAACTCTTTTTCATAAAACCAGTCTCCAATAATATAGTTAATAGTTACGCATAATAACCCATTTATAATATAGCACATAAGAAATGGCGTGTCTATCGACACGCCATGAAAATTCTTATATTAATTATCTTCTAAAACCTTTTTTCTTCTTATGATCACCGAAGCTGAATCCACCAGCTGAGTCTGTTGTAGCACGTGTATTTACAGTGCTTGCTGCCTCATACTGATTAAGGATTGACTTCTGCTCATCAGTAAGATTGTCTGGAACCTGAACTACAAGAGTTACATACTGGTCACCACGAACATTCTTATTACGAAGTGTTGGAACACCCTTACCTTTAAGCTTGATCTTTGTATTTGTCTGTGTACCAGGCTTAATTTCCTGAAGCATAGGACCATCAATAGTCTGGATTGTGATCTTTCCTCCAAGAGCTGCCTGTGTAAATGTTACAGGCTCTGTTGTATAGATATCATATTCCTGTCTCTGGAATACTGGATGCTTATCCACAAGGATAGTAACAAGAAGATCTCCTCTTTCACCGCCGTTGATACCTGGCTCACCCATCTCACGAAGACGGATACTCTGTCCATTATCGATACCAGCTGGAACCTTGATCTGAATCTTCTTCTTTGACTTAACATATCCAGAACCTGCACAGTTAGAACATTTATATCTGATGATCTTACCTGAACCCTGACAATCAGGACAAGTCTGAACTGTTCTTGCCATACCAAAAAGTGACTGCTGTGTAAATACAACCTGTCCTTTACCGGCACACTTTGGACATGTCTCAGCAGGGTGACCAGGCTGAGCGCCTGTTCCCTTACATATTGGACATTCATCCTTAAGTGGCATTTCAATCTCTGTCTGAGTTCCAAAGACCGCCTCTTCAAATGTAACTCTTACAGTTGTACGGATGTCCGCACCCTTAACAGGACCATTTGACTGACGTGCTCTAGAACCGCCACCAAACATATCACCGAAGATATCTCCAAAGATATCTCCCATATCAGCAAAATCGAATCCACCTTCGAATCCTGATCCGCCTCCGCCGGCAGCAGGATCAAATGCTGCCCAGCCGAACTGATCATATTTTGCTCTCTTTTCTTTATCTGAAAGAATTGTATAAGCTTCTGTAGCTTCCTTAAACTTTTCTTCTGCTACTGTATCTCCAGGGTTTGCATCAGGATGGTACTTCTTAGCGAGAACTCTGTATGCTTTTTTCAGATCATTGTCCGTAGCGTTTCTTGCAACGCCAAGGACTTCATAACAATCTCTCTTTTCATCTGCCATCTTTCATTACCTCGTGAAGATTAAACTTCCTTGAAATCTCCGTCAACAACATTATCGTCATCATTTCCGAAATCAGGTGTACCTGTACCTGTTCCAGCGTTTGCTCCAGGACCATTCTGCTCATAAAGCTTAGCAAAGAGGTTCTGTGCTGACTTCATAAGTGTCTCACGGCCAGCCTTAAGCTTTTCAACATCATAATCCGAAAGATTATCAATATCTGTATCAGCGATGATGTCCTTAAGTGCCTTCAGATCATCCTCAACCTGCTTCTTATCTGCTTCAGGAAGCTTGTCGCCAACTTCGTTTAATGCCTTCTCTGTCTGGAATACGATAGCGTCAGCATCATTACGAACTTCAACACCCTCCTTACGCTTCTTATCAGCCTCTTCATAAGCTGCAGCGTCCTTAACTGCCTTCTCGATTTCTTCATCTGACATTGATGTACCAGATGTGATTGTGATGTGCTGCTCACGACCTGTACCAAGATCCTTAGCTGATACATT
>DFFQ01000211.1 GCA_002371025.1 Lachnospiraceae bacterium UBA3772
TGTTGAATCAGATTGCAGAATAAGGCTACTTAATATAAGCAATCTTATGAAGACTGGTAAAAAGGGAGAAGAATATGAGCGGATTAAATGATTATGTAATTAAGGCTTACAATATTGTGACTGGGGCAAACGCATATCATACCGTAGCTGCTACTACTGCAAATGCTGCTATTAATCAGGTCCGTGAAGAGTTTTGGGAGATGTCAAAGAAAAAGCATCTGGAAGAGAATACAGCCAACGACTTCGAATTCTGGAGTTTTTGGGTGATCGGATAAGTTAAAGGCAACTAACAAATAATATTAACGGGGATCTCTGCCTCCCCCGTCAGGGATCCCTAACATAAAAGAAAAGAAATAAAAAAGAGATAAAAAAAGAGAGGAAATAATCATGGGTAATATGTTTGGGTCTGAAGAAGAAGCTTGCAACAGAGCAATGGAAGATAGCAAGAAAGATCGATTCAAGTGTACGTATTATGTAATGAAGAAAACTGGGCGGTATTTGATTGCAGTAAATGAAATGCTGCTTTATCAATTAAGGAAAGATAGATGGAGTACAGTTGCAGCTTATAAAGAAGGAGGACAGCTGATATGACGAATAAGAAAGAAAGTTTTATTGCACTTCAGGTATTTGACAAAATAAAAGATGGAAGAAAGGATTTTAAAATATTATATATCAGGCCAGAAAGCGTGGCTTGTGTAACGGAAGAGACAGGGCCAGATAGGACGTTTAGTACAAAGATAACAACTACGTGGGGATATAATTATTACGTGTTTGAAAGTGTAATGCGGGTTTTGAATATGGTGGAAGAAGGACTCGGGTGACAGAAAGAGGGTGGGTGTTATGAACAAGCAAAGGGAAGATAAAACAAATTATACTTCTTGGAATATACGAGAATGTGAGGAGTTCATTAAGGAAATCAACAGAAAGTACTTTGACGAGAGTTTATCATTCAAAGTACTTCTAAGGAGAAACATTATACGACACATTACTCTATCCCAAGAGATTATTAATTTTGATGATAAAATGTATTACAGAATAGAAATAAATGAACCTGAGTTATATGTGCAATTGCAAGACATGATTTTGGATGTAGTAACCCAAATGATTCTTGCGTATGGTATTCATAATGGAATTAAAATAACTTGTAATCGAGGAGTATATAAGAATAAAGAATTTAAAAAAGTAGCAGATAAAGTTGGTGTAATTACAGAAAGAACCAAATATGGTTATGAACCAAGAGGGATTGATGACAAACTATTAGCCATTGGTAAAAAGTATGATTTTAAAAAGATGAATGTTTATATAAAAACAGAAAAGGTGATATACGATGAATGTAAAAGAATAGTAGCAAAGAAACCAACAAGCACTCGTAAATACATCTGCCCATCTTGTGGTGATAGCTTCAGAGCAACGAAAGAAGTATTCTTTATGTGTAAGAAGTGTAAAGTAGACGCAGTATTGGCAAATGAATAAGAAAGGAGAATAAAATGAGTCACCGTTATGTAAAACGTAAAGTAGCACCCTACAAACAGTCGCGGTTTGTGGGAGATTGTGGTATAATTATACCGTTACCCAGGATGAACAGACAAAGGGAAGCGGGCCATATCAAAGATCTGTGGTGTCCGAGGTGCGGCGTTGTCCATGGGTTTAAGGAAGTGAGAAGCTGGGAGAATGTGTGTACACTGGCTGATGTGTGGGAGGAGAGATGAATGGGAATTCTAGGATTCTTTATAATGATCATTATATTTTGTATTGTCGCTGGACAAAGTGGTTATGATAAAGGGTTAACTTATTATGGTAGAGATAAGGCAAAAGAAAATGGCGATGTGTTTTATTGTGACGGTAAAGGTACTTTAAGAAGTACCGCTAATCATAAGAAAGTTATATTTAATAGATTTAATGGATGCAGGTTTGTTTATGAATGGGATAGCAAGAAGGTAATTAAAGATTTTAATGAAGAAGAATTAATAAAGCGCAATAAAGAATTGATGGCAAAGGGGATGAAAATAAGATATGGATTAGTATATTACTCTACATATAGTTCAGAGGAGCGACTTCCATTTGATCCAATGATGTGTGGTAATATTTGGATAGGGATTGAGAATGAAACGAATAAGCCTGTTACTTTTTATGAAATTAAACATGGTCCTAAAGCAGGATGGTATAAGTATTATTTTCATAATGACCAAGTAGGAGTAGGAAAATATACAGATACTTACGAAGGGAAAAAATTTGAAGAGCATTATCTTTGTAACGTAGATAAAAAAAGCGGAGTATTGATACCGCCTGAAGTATCTCAATATTATGATATCTATAGTGATTATAGCGTCAAAACTATTAATCAAAGTTATTATTTGAGCATCATATCACCTATAAAGACACAATTAGCCTGCGTGCATTATATTAAAACATATGGAGGGAAACAATGACTGGATTAACTGAATATACGAATGCAAACGTTCAGAGAAACGAAAATTTTGTAAAGGAGCATCCTCAGATCAGAGGATATTACAATTATATCCGTACAGATAAGGCACCGAC
>DFFQ01000073.1 GCA_002371025.1 Lachnospiraceae bacterium UBA3772
GCGAAAATGATGTTGAACTTAGAGGACTGGTGTCATAAATACTATGATAAAATGTGGTTTGCGTCAAATTGTATGTTTTACAAAAAATAAATCAAAAACAACATAATGGATCAGTTATTATTTCAAATGTCAGATGTGTTGAGTGTTCTCGACTTTGAGTATGAAGAAAGCAAAAAATCATCTGTCTATTTTGTTTCCAAGTTGTCGGATTATGTAGTTAGCAACAACTATTCTCCCTATGTTATAATCGAACTGGAAGAAGCTCGAAAATTTGAGGCAGATGCTGTTTATTTTAGATTTTTAAATAATGGGCAGCCTCCAATGCCACAGATTTACATATACGATAATATAACTAATCCTCGCGATGATTCTGACTACGCAAGAATACATCGTAATATCTGGAGTGCCTCAGAGATTCCTCTGTATTTTGTTTTAGACAGACATCAGATAAGGGTTTTTGATGGAAGAAAACCTGTTGAAATTGGCATAAATGGGAATTTGAGTGTATCTCCAGTTCGACATATAAAAATAACAGAGGTGGATGAAGCTATACGACTTTATCAAGCAGAGCAATTCACTTCAGGTCTCTTTTGGGAAGGAGAAGAGGCTACCAATAATTTTCTTGCCACCAGTTCGGTAGATGAAAAGTTGTTGTCATCATTAAAAGAAGTTAGAGTATGTTTGAAAAATAATTTGAACCTCAATACAGTTCTTGTTGACCGAATCCTTGTAATCTGTATACTGATTAAATATTTGGAAGAAAATGGCGTTGACGGTGATGGCAATAATCTGGCTCAAGAATTCTTTCATAAGTCAGTCCAAGCTGATAGTCTTGTAGAAGCAATCCATAATGGTAAGTTTACAGAATTATTGGATGCTTTAGCAATCCATTTTAATGGTGGCGTATTTAAAATTACCGACGACGAGAAAAGTGCCATTCATAAGACAGATCTCCGTTTATTGGAAAACTTCTTGTTGGGAACATTGGATGGTAAACAACAATTAATATGGGAAGAATACTCATTCAAATATATTCCTATTGAATTGATTAGCAATTTTTATGAAGAGTTTTTGCCAATAGATGAGAAAACGAAGAAAAAGATAGACACGAGTGCTATATATACGCCAAACTATCTTGTTAAACTATTAGTGAATGAGAGTCTTCCAATGAGTGGTGGTTATAAAAGAATTATTGATATTAGTTGTGGATCAGGAATATTCTTAGTAACTGCATTTAGGCGATTGGCGCAGATGTGGCGTTATCTACATAGGGTTGATGGAAAATTGGCAAATGTTGACGAACAAGAACTACAACAATTGCTTCGCGATTATATTTTCGGAGTGGATATTAATCCCACAGCTGTGGAATTGACCATTTTTAGCCTAAATCTAGCACTCTGTTCTATGCTTTCCCCACAGCAGATATGGACACGATTGAAATTTGAAAATCTTAGTAAAAAGAATATTCAAACAAATGATTTTTTTGAATACATTATAAATTCAGATGAAAAATATGATTTGGTAATAGGAAATCCACCGTTCAAAGAATATACCAAAAGTGAGTATAACAATATTGTTAACTTGCTCAAAACAAACTATCAGAAATTCGGAAGTGATATTGCTCGTTATCAGTCGTCATTAATGTTTCTTGACAGGGCAATGTCTTTACTCGAAAAAGACGGAAAGTTATGTCTTATTCTACCAACGGGACCATTCCTTCATAGTAGTCAGCAAGACAGATATCGTAAATATTTCTTCAAACGTTATAATGTAACACAATTAATAGATTTTACCTTCTTAAAGACATTGTTGTTCAAAGGAGCAAACATCGCCACTGTTGCGTTGTTTGCAGACAACAAAGAACCCGATGATAAAGATATTATTCATATCGTAGCGAAGAGAACTGGAGCTAGCAAGGAAGGCTCTTTTTTCGAGTTTGACAGTTATGACTTTTTTGATGTGCCCAAACAACTTGCACAATCAGACAAACGTGTGTGGAAATGTAATCTGATGGGAGGGGCGATGGTTTACGATATGGTAAATAAGTATAGCATGAATCAAACCTTTAGGAATTATCTGGATCAAAAGAAATCTTTGGGTTGGTTTTATGGTGAGGGCTATATCAAAGGAAACAAAAGTCGCAAAGCTGACTATATCACAGGGCATAAGTATATTGTAGATAGAAGTTTTAAAGATGATGGGGAGTGGAAAACAAAAATAGAAGATAGTGAATTCTTTGAAGGTCCAAGAGACAAAGAATTATATGACCCTCCTCATCTTCTTATTAAACGCTCCATTGGAAAAAATCGTTTTCCGATGAAGTTAAGTCATGATTATATAACTTTTAGGGAAGGTATAGTTGGTATTCATTGTCCAAAAGATTCAATACAAGATCTTTGTAATATACAAGATTATATTATAAAAAACAATGATTTACTGCGATTAATGATTGTGGCATGTAGTAGTAGAGCTGGTGGAACAAAGTCTGTTCATACACATTATTCAGAGGATTTTTGGAGTTTGCCTTACGAACCAAACATGAGTCTTACAAACAACGAAAAGATTATAGTATCAGATTTTACAAAGTATATTTTACCCTATTTTGATAGTACACAATCACCAGTTTCAGATAATTCTGCGGAATTTAATCTCTTACATGAATTTGGTACGCTTTATTGCGAACACTTGAATTTTGTCTATGAAAAAGGAGGTAAAAAATATATTCCAGCATTTTATTATGAAGGAGAGAACTTTTTTATCTATGTACTGGATTACACTAACAAAACTCCCGTTTTTCGTCGGATTGTTAACAAAGATAATTTAGATGCACTTTTACACTTTAATGCAGAAAGCTATGTGGTAAAAAGAACAGTACGTATTTACGAAGAAGACCGTATAATTATGATAAAGCCGAAACAGATCCGTTTCTGGATGAAGTCTATAGCATTAATAGATGCTGAAGATACCTTTAACGATATACTCAATACTTGGTATAATGAATAAAGAACACGGACTAACAGTGGGTCGTCCTCAAGAGCCCAATGACTTATACCAATTACTGTGTCACTTTATTGATTCTGTAATTGACGGTTTTATCTATAATCCAGTAGCTAATGGATTGAATTGTTCTGAAGACGATATAACATTGGCAATGTCATATTATCTGGATGATAAAAGTGAACAATCTGCAAGTCCTTTTAAATTTATCAATCAAGCAAAGCGGGCTGATATAGGTGTTTATATGGGAAGACGTTATATTTCTTCTAATGTTAGAAGATTCTGTTGGATAGAAGCAAAACGCCTGCCAACTCCAAATAACACTAATCGCGATAAACGTGAATATGTTTTTGTTGACCATTCGCAAAAGCAAATCACAGGAAATGGTGGTATAGAGCGTTTTAAATTAAACAAACATGGTGAGGGTCTTCCTGTCGCTATAATGTTTGGTTATATTCAGTCTAATACGTTTGAATACTGGGAAGAAAAGATTAATCAATGGCTACAATTTTATTCTTCAATAGTACCTTGCAATGCAGATGAAAGACTTATAAGAATAGCTAAAAAACCTAACCGTTTTCAGTCATCTCATATACGTTATGATTATAAAAGCAGACAAAAAATGAAAGACATAACTATTTACCACTTTTGGATTATGTTGTAGTGTGAGAGGGAATAATATGAGAAACTTATATAAAAGGATACAAATAACAAATGTCTAAGAAAAAATATACATTCATAGACTTGTTCGCGGGTATAGGTGGCTTTTACATGTGTGGAGGGTTTTATTGTTAATAGGTAAGAAAATCATAATTTAAGATGAGGAGTCAAGTTAAGAGGGTTAAATACATACAGATGGATATTACTTATTATGAGAAGTGTTTTTCGAAAATTAAGTACTATCCAACAAAAGATG
>DFFQ01000003.1 GCA_002371025.1 Lachnospiraceae bacterium UBA3772
ACAGCTATCTCTTTCGAAATAACTGTCCTATGTAAGGATAATCGGTTCGTTATTCAATTAAGCACTCAACAAATTTGAATTTGCCGAAATCTATAAGCTATAAACGACAATTCCTGCAAAAGCGGATAGACAAATCAGCAAAATTGGATGCATTCCTTTTTTCACGATGATTCGAGAGCCGAAATAAACAAGTGAAAAAACACATGTCAGTCCCAATGAAGTAATATCCGGTCTATCACCAAATACCAGTCCGCAGTTTTTAATAATCATAGACAAACCAGTCACAAGAATAATTCCAATGATACAGGCCATTAATCCACCTAGTGCTGCTTTGACGAATCGATTTTGTATAAACTTGTTCAAGACTACCATGATTAACAAGATAATTATAAAAGCCGGTAACACTACTGCAGCAGTGGCGATAAGAGCCCCTAACATCCCTGCTTTTTCGCTTCCAACATAGGTGGCCATATTTACCATAATTGGTCCGGGTGTGCTTTCGCTGATTGCAATCATGTAGGCTAACATTTCATCATCCATCCAACCATAGGCCATGACCACTTCCTTAATCAAGGGAATGGCAGCATATGCTCCTCCAAATGACAATAAACCCACTTCCATAAAACCTATAAAGAGATTCAAATAAATCATTCTTTTGTATCCTCTCCATAAATTCTATTTTCGATTGCAAAGACCAATAATCCAATGATTGCAAACGCCATCAATAATACCATAGATGAAATATTAAATGCAAAATATTTGATTAGAATCATAGAAATAACCGCAAGAGAAACCATGCCAATCTGCAATGCTGTCTTTTTCATTTTCTGAATCATTTTGATTGCAGCATCTACAATGAGGATTCCCACAGCAATCTTAATTCCCTTTAATGCATTCACAACATAGATGTTTTCAAGAAAATGATCAAAAATCCTTGATATAAAAAAGATTATAAAAAATGAAGGAACCACCATTCCAATTGTTGCAGCAATTGCTCCCGAAAGTTTTCCTTTCTTATACCCAACATATGTTGCACAATTGATTGCAATTGGTCCCGGCGTAGACTCAGCTATAACTGTAATTGTCATCATTTCATCGTGAGTAATCCATTTTTTATTCTCTACGCATGTATTCTCGATAAGAGAAATCATTGCATATCCTCCGCCAAAGGTGAACATTCCTATCTTAGCAAAGGTGATAAATAACTCGAAAAGAATAAACATAAGTATTTCTCCAATATAATTGATATGTCATTTCAATTTTGTAAGTAGATTTTTCGCATTCAGCTATACAAATCATCTAATGTTAGCAATGATACCTTCTCAGCATCAGCGTTCTCAACAACCCACTTAGAAAAGCCTGACAAAGAAAAATACATATACTGAACTTCCTCGTATTTTCTATCAATGAGCCCCTTTCTGTTCATCAGGTCTTCATAAACTGGCTTATCTATCTGTTCATTTTTGAACTTGCACTCTCCAAGAATTGCCTTCTTTCCAATTTCATCAATTCCAACAACATCAATATCCGTTGGAATACGATCATGTCCCATCCCCCACCATTTTCCTACATTTGTAGTCATGCATTTCAGCTTTCCATCTAGCCCGTGTGAAAGAACGTAATATCTACACATATCTTCAAAAATCTCACCCATGAAATCATGCAAATTGTTCTTCACGTACGTATTATAGTAAACTTCTCCGCGGTTCATCTCGATGGCCGCACGCCCCTTAGGTATGAATTTATACCAAAACCGATACATGCCATCAACGATTTCATAGTTAACCTTCTTTTTGTTCTTTTCATCTGTTATGGCGGAAACTTTTGCCAAAACTCCAACTGTAGTAAGATTCTTTATAGTATATGAAACCGCAGCGGTCGACTCATGTACTTTGTCAGCAATTTCATTTACTTTATTTGCTCCACCTGAGCACGCCTCAATCACTGTATTGTATGTGTTAACCGTTCGAAACTCTTGCATAAGCAAATTGTATGGTTCTTCATAGAGGTAACCGGATGGTTTAAAAAAATTATTAATTAGATTATCATCTAACGAAACAGAGTCATCAAAAAGTGTTAAGTATTTTGCGACTCCTCCAGTTACACCAAATACAACAGCCTTTTCCTCATTATTGTAGTTAGGCACGAATTTAGCAGAATCTAGATAATCAAATGGTTTTAAAAAAATTTGATTATCACGTCTGCCAAACAGTGGGCTCTTTTCACTCAAGATCTTTTTTTCCATAAAACTAATTGCAGAGCCACTAATAATAAGATATATATTTTTCTTACTAAGAATTGAATCAATCGCACCTTGAAATCTTGATAGAAAAGACTCGTCCACTTCGGCAATATATGGTATTTCATCCAAAGCGATTACAGTTTTTTCATCCTTACAACTATTACCTACAAACTTAAAGAAGCCTTCCAAATCCGAAAACTCCACACCTTCCATCTCTGGTACGATATCAGAAATGAATTGTGCACTCCACTTTTTGACATTATCTTCTAAGCTAGATTTTGCTGCTATATAATATGACGCTCTCTTATCCTTAATAAATTCTGTGATAAGGGTAGATTTACCTATACGTCTGCGACCATAAATAACAGTCATTTGGAAACCTGGCTGATTATATGTTTCCTCCAGCACACTCATTTCATGTTCTCTTCCTATAAACATACTTATTTCTCCCACTAATATTTTCCTTCACTAAAATTACTTTTATTAAAATACGTTTTATTAAAAATAATTTTAGCATATTATTCGTAGATGTCAATGTAAAAATCTATCCACTTATATAAAAATGAGGGGTGTCTGCCTATCTTGCGGCAATTTCAACATCTCATTGTCGTTTTTGCCGAAATATTTAAT
>DFFQ01000025.1 GCA_002371025.1 Lachnospiraceae bacterium UBA3772
CTTTTAATGAGGAATGCCTTAAGGGTGTTTGTGAGAGAGCTAAGGAATGGCTGGATAATTTTGATCTTACAGGAATAGAGTAATGAATAAGGAACATTTAAAAGATATTCGTCTCAATTCTGAGAATAAATATGAATATATGGGAGATGTCTTTATATGGGAGAGCACTCCAAAAGATATCAGTATATTATGCGCTGCTTCTGCTGTTTGCTTTATAGCGGAAGTAATAGCTGGATGTATTCCTGATTCAGGAGCAGATGGACAACCATGGATCATGATACCCTTTATCATAGCCATGATCATGTCAGTTATTTTAGTTTGGAGGGTGGGAAGCCTTTTCTTTGTAAAAAAGAAAGGGGCTAAAGCCTTCATAAAGAAAAAAATCGAGAACTGGTTGCCTGCATCATCATTCCTAGTGGGATTAAATGGTGCGATATGTGTTATAGCTTCACTTATCATAGGCAAAGTAAGTTGGTTATTTCTTGTCTGTCAAGTATTGGCATTTCTTGCAGGCGTCGGTGCAAAAATTATGGCAAAGAAGATTGTTTGGAAAAAAATTTTTGAAAAAAGCGAAGAAAATAATTGACGTTAAAGTTCAAATTAACTAAAATATGAAAATAAAATTGTTTGACCTTCTATTAAGATCCATTGCGGGAAGGGTTTGAATAATTAAACTTGTGACAAAAAAATATTTAATTAGTTGCAAGTAAAAGTTGGTGATTTCCTAGAATGTTGCACTTGGGAAAAGCCAAAAGGAGGTAATTTATATGAAAAAAAGAAAGCAGTTGATCGCTCTTCTTTTAGCCGCAACAACAACACTCAGCTTTACAGCTTGTGGAACTAAGGCTAATAACGGAGACAACAACAACGGCAACAATGGTAACAATAACAAGAGTACTGCTAGCGATGCTAATGCTACACCAAAGTCATCATCTGATACTTTAGTTGTAGATGCAGGTGGATTTGAATCAAAGTTCTCTCCATTCTTTGCACAGAACGTTGATGACGTTCATATCGGTGCTGATTATACACAGGTTCAGATTTTAGGCCTTGACCGTGTTGGTAATCCAGTACTTCAGGGTATTGAAGGTGAGACTCGTGAGTACAATGGTACAGAGTACACATACTATGGTGCATCTGATGTTACTATTACAGAAAACTCAAATGGAACAGTTGATTATGATATTAAGTTAAGAGAAGATATCAAGTTTACAGATGGTGAGCCACTTACAGCAGACGATGTTATCTTCTCATTATATGTATATTCAGATCCAACATATGATGGATCAACAACAATCTACTCACAGCCAATCGCTGGTATGGATGAATATAGAAATGGTATGTCAACACTTTCTGCTTTAATTGGTGCAGCTGGTGAAGATAATACAGATTATAAATTCTGGACAGAAGATCAGCAGAAGAAGTTCTGGGATGCAGTAAACGATGGTGGTGTTAAGTATGCGCAGACAATCGTTGATTATATGGTATCTGACCAGGGTTCACCTGAAGGTGATGTAAAGGCAGCAGCTGCAGGTTGGGGCTTTGATCTTAAGGATGGAGCAACAACAAAGGATTTCTTCCTTGCAATCGCAGAAGCTTATGGCTGGAACTTCTCAGCTATGGAAAAGGAAACAGCAGGAACAGCTCTTTCAACATTAATTCCTGAAGAAGTTTACAACTATCCTACAGTTGGTGTTTCAACTGGTGAATCAGCAAAGAATATCTCTGGTATCGTTAAGACTGGTGATTACAGCTTAAAGATCACAACATCTAAGCTTGATGCTACATTCATCTATCAGTTAGCAATGCCAATCGCTCCACTTCATTACTATGGTGATAAGAGCAAGTATGATTATGATAATAACCAGTTCGGTTTTGATAAGGGTGATCTCTCAATCGTTCGTTCAAAGACAACAAAGCCACTTGGAGCTGGTGCTTTCATTTTCAAGAACTATGCAGATGGTACAGTTTACATGGATGCTAACCCAGATTACTACCTTGGTGCTCCAAAGATTGCTCACCTTAATGTTAAGGAGACACAGGAAGCAGATAAGTTAACTGGTGTTCAGACAGGTACACTCGACGTTGCAAATCCTTCATACTCAAGCGAAGTTGCAAAGCAGATCGCTGAGATCAATGGATCAGATGAGTTAAGAGGAAAAGTTATCGATACAGAATTAATTGATTTCCGTGGTTATGGTTATGTTGGTCTTAGTGCTGACAATGTTAAGGTAGGAAGTGATCCTGCTTCAGAGCAGTCAAAGAACCTTCGTAAGGCTATCTGCACAGTACTTGCTGCATATAGAGATGAGGGTATCGATTCTTACTATGGCGCTACAGCAACAGTAATCAACTACCCAATTTCTAATACATCTTGGGCAGCTCCACAGGTAACAGATGATGGTTACCAGATCGCTTATTCAAAGAAACTTGATGGTTCAGATATCTACACATCATCAATGTCAGCAGATGAAAAGTACAAAGCAGCTCTTGCAGCAGCTTTAGAGTATTTCCAGGCAGCTGGTTATACAGTAACAGATGGTAAGTTAACAGCAGCTCCAGAAGGTGCTAAACTTGAGTATACAGTAAATATCGGTGCCGGTGGTGCTGGTGATCATCCTACATTCTTAATCCTTAAGAATGCAGCAGACGCTTTCAAGTCAATCGGATTTACATTAACTGTTAACGATTTAGCTCAGGCATCAGACCTCTATGCAAGCTACCAGTCAGGTGTTGCAGAGATGTGGTGTGCAGCTTGGCAGGCAGGTGGAGATCCTGATATGTATCAGCTTTACCACAGCCAGGGATCAACAAACTACTATAAGATTGCTGATAAGGACTTAGATGAAACAATTATGTTAGCTCGTCAGTCAACAAATCAGACTTATCGTAAGGGCTTATACAAGGCTGCGATGGAAGTTATTATGGATTGGGGTGTTGAGCTCCCAGTATATCAGAGATCTGAAGCTATCATCGTTTCTTCAGAAAGAGTTAACATCGATACTCTTCCTAAGGATATGACTCCATATTGGACATGGTCTGCAGAACTTGAGAAACTTGAGTTAAAGTAATTTTAGAAAAGAGTCAAGACTCATAAATGTGAAAAATGATTGAAAATGAGTAAAAAATACATAATAATTTACTATCAATTTTTGATCAAATGATGTACAATGGTAGAGCTGTTTTATAATTAAAATGGGACAGCTCTACTTTTTTAATATTTACGGGAGCATGAAAAGATGCGGAAATTTTTATTGAAGAGAATCGGATTATCAGTTCTGATTCTGGCATGTGTTACTTTCATCATTTACGCATTGATGCGTAGCTTGCCGGCCTCTTATGTGGAGACTATGGCAATGCAGTTGTCACAGGCACCGGGTTCTAAGCCATATAGTGAGTGGATTGCTCAGCTTAATAAGCAGTATGGTATGGATAAAGGTGTTGTCGCAGGTTATTTCGTATGGCTTAAGGACGCAGTACGCTTCAACTTTGGCGATAGCTGGAAATATACAGTTCCAGTTACACAGAAGTTTGGAGAAGTTATCTGGGTATCTTTCTTCATGGGATTAATAGCCTTTATTATCGAGCTTTTAATTGCAATCCCTCTTGGTGTTATTGCAGCTACAAAGCAGTATTCTAGAGCAGACTATGCTATTACAGCTGGTGCTTTAGTAGGTATTTCATTACCAACATTCTTTTTCGCTACATTATTAAAATTGTTATTCTCAGTTAAACTGGGATGGTTTGACCTCTATGGTCTGGTTGGGCGAAATTATGCAAAACTGGATGCTATGGGACAATTCTGGGATAAGGCTAATCATTTAGTCCTTCCAATTCTTACACTTGTAATTGTTTCAATAGGTTCACTGATGCGTTATACCCGTACTAATATGTTAGAGGTACTTAATTCAGATTATATCCGTACAGCAAGAGCTAAGGGACTTTCAGAACGTAAGGTAATATTCCATCATGCGTTCCGTAATACTCTTATCCCATTAGTAACTATCGTTGGTGGTTCACTTCCGGGACTCTTCGCAGGTGCGTTAATTACCGAGACTTTATTTATGATTCCAGGTATCGGTTATACATCATATACAGCCATGGTATCAGGAGATATTCCATTCTCTATGTTCTACCTTACATTCATGGCTATCTTAACATTAGCTGGTAACTTAATTTCAGATATCTTGTACGCAGTAGTAGATCCTCGCGTACGTATTGAGTAGAAAGGAGACAGTCGTGAGCGATTTACAGAATACTGAAAAAATAGATAAAGAAGAGCTGTCTCTGAATGATGATCGTCGTGTAAAGACATTATCTCCAGGAGCACTTGTTGCACAGCGCTTCTTCCGTAACAAACTTGCAGTTGTTGGTATGGCGATGCTTATATTCATGTTTGCATTTTCATTCATTGGAGGTCTTATAAGCCCTTATCGTCAGGATCAGCAGTTTTATACATATACAAGTTTAAAGAAAGAATATGCGGGTGTTACTCAGAATGATGACTTCCGTTATCTCAGTGCAGATGGACAGAAGTTTGATTCTATGGCACAGGCTAAATTCTTACTGGCTCAGACAACAGGTAAAGATTCATTTGAAGCAAAAGATACTGAGTATCAGCTTGTTGAAGAAGGTACAGATTTATACCAGATCACTTCAAATGGAACTGTTGTAGCTATAGCATTTAAAGATGTAGTAAATAAGACAGGAGATATGAGCTTTGATGAGATTCATGCTTCTCTTGTTGCTTATACAAATAAGAAAGATAAATTTAATGTTTCTGGCGCTGATTATTCTTTAGATAAAGATGGAAATATCTTAAAAGGAAATGAGACAGTAGGTTATATCTCACGTTTCATTGTTTCTTCAGCAAAGGGAGACGTTGTTATCTCAAGAGAATTTGGTGAGACTGCAGCTGCTGCTATTGCCGCAAATGAGAAAGACTTTAAGTTCACAGATGAGTCTGGTGAAGAAAGTCAGTATCAGATCAGTTATGATGCAACATCTAAGGTTTGGTCAATTACACAGTTTAAAGAGACTTATGTATATGACAGCTATGCAAAGCCAAGCCGTGCTCATTGGTTAGGTACAGATACAAATGGTATGGATATGTTAACTCGTTTAATGTATGGTGGACGTGTATCTCTTATCATTGGTTTTATCGTTGTATTTATAGAAGCTTTCCTTGGAATCATCCTTGGTGGTATAAGTGGTTACTTTGGAGGATGGGTTGATAACCTTATCATGAGAATTGTAGATATCTTCTACTGTATCCCATCACTTCCACTTATCATCATTTTAGGTGCAGCTATGGATGCTATGAAACTTGATCCTCAGGTTCGTATGCTTTATCTTATGCTTATCCTTGGTTTCCTTGGATGGCCTGGTATTGCACGTATGGTACGTGGACAGATCCTTTCACTCCGTGAGCAGGAATTTATGACAGCTACAGAAGCTTGCGGTATACGTACAAGTAAGCGTATCTTTAAGCATCTTATTCCAAATGTTATTCCACAGCTTATCGTAATCTGTACTATGAGCCTTGGTTCAACAATCATTACAGAAGCAACCTTATCTTTCCTTGGACTTGGTGTTAAGTTCCCATTTGCTTCATGGGGAAATATCATAAATGATGTAAATAATGCATTCGTTATGACACATTATTGGTTCGTATGGATTCCAGCCGGAATTTGTTTATTAATTGCAGTTTTAGGATTTAACTTCGTAGGTGATGGCCTTCGTGATGCCTTCGACCCACGTATGAAGAGATAAGGTGGTAATTATGGCTAAGAAACAAGAAGGTTATCTTACAGCCAAAGAAGCTAGAAAGATCTCTAAGGCAAATCGTAAGATAACAAAAGAATTAGAAAAGAAAAGAAAACGCAAAAATGTTCCTGAATCTGAGTATTTAACTGAGATGAAGGATTCAAATAATGCAGTTGAATTTGATGATCTTCATACATACTTCTTTACAGATGCTGGAACAGTAAAATCTGTTGATGGTGTATCATTTGAAGTACCAATTGGTAAAACTGTTGGTGTAGTAGGAGAATCAGGCTGTGGTAAGTCTGTAACATCACTTTCACTTATGCAGTTATTACAGCGTCCACACGGACAGATCGTATCTGGTGCTATTCGCTTAAACTTAGGCGAAGGCAAGGTTTATGATATTTCTAAGACTCCACAGGAAGCAATGCAGAGGATACGTGGTAATCAGGTATCTATGATATTCCAGGAGCCAATGACTTCTTTAAATCCTGTTTTCCGTATCGGTGAGCAGATAAATGAAGTTATAGAGCTTCATGATGGTGAAGGAAAGACTAAGGAACAGGTTAAAGCTCGTACTATTGAATTATTAGAGCAGGTTGGTATCGCCAACAGCGAGGGTGTATATAATATGTTCCCTCACGAATTATCAGGTGGTATGCGTCAGCGTATCGTTATCGCTATGGCACTTGCATGTAACCCAAAGGTTATCATTGCGGATGAGCCTACAACAGCCTTGGACGTTACAATTCAGGCACAGATCCTTGATCTTCTCCGTAACTTAAAAGATAAGATCAATTCTTCTATCATGCTTATCACTCATGACCTGGGTGTTATTGCAGAGATGGCAGATTATGTAGTTGTTATGTATGCTGGTCGTGTAGTTGAAAAAGGTACAGCAGAAGATATCTTCGAGCACCCTTCTCATCCTTACACCATCGGTCTTATGGCTTCAAAGCCAGTAGTTGGTAAGCAGGTTGAAGAACTTTATTCAATTCCTGGTAAGGTTCCAAACCCTATTAATATGCCAAACTATTGTTATTTTAAAGATAGATGTGACAAATGTGTCGAAGCATGTAACGGTGAATATCCATGTGAGATCTCATTATCAGAGACACATAAAGTAAGCTGCTATCGCTACTATGATCATAAGGAGGACAAATAAGATGGCAAAAAAGTCTAAAATTGTCACACCTGATGATTTTACTCCAGTTACATATGATCCAGAGTACATACTGATGGTAAATCAGTTAAAGAAATATTTCCCTATAAAGGGAGGTATGCTGGGCGGCGAGACTGGTGCAGTTAAGGCTGTCGATGGTGTTACATTTAATTTAAAACGTGGTACTACAATGGGACTTGTTGGTGAGTCAGGATGTGGTAAGACAACAACAGGCCGTGTAATTCTTCGTTTATCAGGAGAAAAGACAGGCGGACAGGTACTTTTCAATGGTAAAGAAGTTTATGATATGTCTAAGAAAGAGATGCGTGAACTTCGTACAAAGATGCAGATCATCTTCCAGGATCCATTTTCATCACTTTCACCAAGACTTCCAGTAGGAGAGATCATTGGTGAAGCAGTAAAGGAACATGGAATTGTACCTAAGAATGAATATGAAGATTATATCGATAAGGTTATGGATGAATGCGGACTTCAGTCATTCCATAAGGCACGTTATCCTCATGAATTCTCAGGTGGACAGCGTCAGCGTATCTGTATCGCAAGAGCTCTTGCGCTTAATCCTGAATTTGTTGTATGTGATGAGCCGGTTTCAGCTCTTGACGTTTCAATTCAGGCACAGATCATCAACCTTTTAAATAGACTTCAGGAAGAACGTAAGTTAACATACCTCTTTATCTCTCATGACTTATCAGTTGTTGAGCATATCTCAGATACTGTAGGTGTTATGTACTTAGGTAACCTGGTTGAGTATGGTGATAAGAAGGATATTTTCAAGAATCCATTACATCCTTATACAAAGGCTCTTTTCTCTGCCATTCCTATTCCGGATCCAAAGGCAAAGATGAACCGTATTGTATTAGAGGGAAGTATTCCATCACCTGCAAACCCACCAAAGGGTTGTAAATTCCATACACGTTGTCCTTATGCAACAGAGCGTTGTAAGGTTGAAGCACCTAAGCAGGTTGAGGTTGAAAAGGGTCATTATTGTGTATGTCACTTATTTGATCAGAAGTAAATATTAAAGATAAGCCCCACAGGACTTTTAAGTCCTGTGGGGTATATATGTATTGGGGAGAAAATTAATTGTTATATTTTATAAGGTGATTAAAAACAAAATTCAGTTGACGTAGAGAAAATTGATGTGTTAGTATAAACATTGTTGAAATCAATTTAAAAATATTAAGAAAGGAGGACGCATCAAAATGGTTAAATATAGAAAATATTTAAAAGAAACTATTTCATATGGAATTTTTACTTTAAGACTTGGTGCGCTCTCTTTGTGTAGATAAAAGCACCGGATATCGGATATCTAACCCTTGAAGTAAATGTTTACTTCAAGGGTTTTTGTTTTATTTAAAACTGTGCCCTTATGGTGCAGTTTTTTTATTTCCATTAGTATTTAGGCCTTTTGGTTGAGAATAGATTTTGGAAAGAATGGCACAAAGAGAAGCGGGTGGGTTTGACTTGCATAGGAGGACATTATGACTGAATGTACTATTTCAGAAACTAAACAACAAAACAAAAAGAAAGAAACTTTATGGACCAGGGATTTTACAATTATAACTATAGGCAGTGTAATATCCATGCTGGGTAATTCATTGGTGGGTTTTGCCATGAGTCTTATGGTACTGGATTATACCAGCTCATCAATGTTATATGCTATTTACATAGTGACATTTACATTTCCGCAGCTGGTTACTCCGATAGTTTCAGGGGCAATCCTTGATAGGTTTTCCAGAAAAAAGATGATCTATACACTGGACTTTATCAGTGCAGGGATTTATATTACTATGGCAGTTCTTTTATGGAGAGGATGGTTTAACTTTATATTATTTGCTGTTATATGTTTTGTTCTAGGAGCGATCAACAGCACATATATGGTGGCTTATGACAGCTTTTATCCATTACTTATTCCAAAGGGCTTTTATCAGAAGGCATATTCTATTTCAGGTATGCTGGAAACTATGACTGCTGTAATGGTACCAGCGGCTACAGTTATCTACAATATGATAGGTATAGCGCCACTTATGATATTAAATGCGGTTACATTTTTAGCTGCGGCTATATTTGAGACTCAGATAAGACAAAAAGAGGAATATATTGAAACTCAGGCAAAGAATCTTGAAGAATCAGAGAGTGATAAAAAGAAAAGTTCTGTTAAAAGAACCTTGTCTGATATTAAGGAAGGGTTAAAGTTCCTTAAGAGTGAGAAAGGACTTCTTGCCATTACCTGTTATTTCTTCTTTAGTATGATGGTTTCAGGCTCGGAAAATGTTATAGCTCTTCCATACTATAAGAATCATTTTAAAAATGGTGAGTATATTTTTATAATAGTTACCGGAATGATGTTATTCGGAAGAGTTGTTGGTGGAGGGATTCATTATAAGACTAAGATCCCGGCTAAATATAAATATAGAATGGCAATGATTATTTATATGATCGTAAATATCGTCGATGGTATATTTATGTTTTTACCTATTAAGCTTGCTATGATGGTATGCTTTATAAACGGTATGTGCGGAGTAACAAGCTATACCATAAGAATTTCTTCAACCCAGAATTATGTTCCTGATGAAAAGAAAGGAAGATTCAATGGAATATTTATCCTTCTTACAACTGTAGGATCTTTGATAGGTCAGATAACGTCTGGAGCTTTAGGTGAGATAATGGATGCGAGACTTGCTCATTTAGGGATAAGTGCTTTAGCACTTATTATGGCATTTATATTTATTGGAGGAAACCATAAGGAGGTTTCTAGCATCTATAATACTGATAATTAAAAATAACTTATAAAAATGTGACAGGAGGGAAAAAATGAAAGATAATATCAGTAAAATGATCAGTTATTACAGGCCATATAAAAAGGTATTCTTTTTGGATATGTTTTTTGCTTTTCTTTTATCAGTCATCAGTCTGGTAATCCCATTAGCAGTAAGATATATCACAGGTAGTATAGGAAGCCTGGATAAAGATGCAGCATTTCACAGGGTGATATGGATAGGCTGCGGACTTATAGTATTGGTTATCCTGCAGTTTGGTTCGAATTACTATGTAGGAACTGTTGGACATATCATGGGAGCAAAGATTGAATATGATATGAGACAGGAAATCTTTTCTCATTATCAGAAATTATCTTTTTCTTTTTATGATGAGCAAAAAGTTGGACAGTTAATGAGCCGTATAACATCAGACCTTTTTGATATTTCAGAGCTTCTTCATCATGGACCTGAAAATCTGGCGATTTCATTTATAAAGATCATAGGTGCATTTATAATACTTATTAATATTAGCGGATATCTTACTCTTGCGGCTTTTATCCTGCTTCCTCTGATGTTTCTTTATGCTTATTTTATCAATAAGAGAATGAGAAGAGCTTTTAGGGAAAACCGTGTGCAGATAGCGGAAATCAATGCAAGGATCGAGGATAATCTGTCAGGTATAAGGGTGGTAAAGTCATTTGCAAATGAGGACCTTGAGAGAGAGAAGTTTAAGACAGGAAATGACGGCTTCCTTCGTGCCAAGAAAGAAAGTTATATCTATATGGGCTTCTTTCAGGCAGGTATGACGGCTTTTACTTTACTTATAAATGTATGTGTCATTATGTTAGGCGGGATTCTTATAACAAAAGATCTGGTGAAAATTCCGGACTTTGTTACATTTTTACTTTATATAAATGTATTTACGGATCCGGTAAGAACACTTATCGATTTTACTGAGTCTTTCCAGAGGGGTTATTCCGGTTTCGAGAGATTCACGGAAATACTTGCTATCGAGCCGGATATAAAGGATAAAGAGGGTGCGGTAGAGTTAACTCAGGTTAAGGGAGACATAGAATTTAAGGACGTATCATTTAAGTATAATGATACTGCTCATAGGGTTTTAAAGCATATAGATCTTAAGGTTTCGGCCGGAGAATATGTGGCTCTTGTTGGCTCATCCGGCGGTGGAAAGACTACTCTCTGCAGTCTGATTCCAAGATTCTATGAAGTTACAAAGGGAAGCATCACCATCGATGGAATGGATGTAAGAGATGTAACTTTAAAGAGTCTTAGAGAAAATATCGGTATTGTTCAGCAGGATGTTTATCTTTTTGCGGGAACAGTATATGACAATATTAAGTACGGAAGGCCGGACGCAACTAAGGATGAGATAATTGAGGCGGCGAAGCGCGCAAACGCCCACGATTTTATTATGGGACTTCCTAAGGGCTATGAAACAGATATTGGGCAGAGAGGTATAAAACTTTCAGGCGGGCAGAAGCAGAGGCTTTCCATTGCCAGAGTTTTCCTTAAAAATCCACCGATACTTATTTTTGATGAGGCAACCAGCGCCTTAGATAATGAGAGCGAAAATATTGTTAAAGAGTCTTTGGAAAAGTTAGCAAAGAATAGAACTACTTTTGTTATTGCCCACAGACTTACAACAATAAAAAATGCTGAGAATATTTTAGTACTTACAGAAAAAGGAATCGAAGAGTCAGGAACTCATGATGAGTTAATGGCAAAGGACGGAGTCTACGCCGGACTCTACAAATGGAATCATTAAATTAGTTAACATAAAAATGGACCTATGCCCCCGGGACTATGGTCCATTTTTATGTTAACTACATGTCACGTTTTTGAAGAAATCACCCGTTTGGGTGAAGCACTATAGGGCCTTACATGTTAAAATCAAGGCGATTATGATATGTGAGGAGGAGATTAATCATGAAAAAACGAATACTTATAGGCACCCTGTCTCTTGTAATTGCAGCAGCGATGATAGGATGCGGTAAGGATGCACCAAAAACTGATAATACCACTCAGGAAGCAACAACTAAGGCGCTTTCCCCAGAAGAAATGTATCCTGCCACGATAATGCCTGAAAATATCCATCCAGGTTCTCTTAATTCCGATGAGGATACAAGTGAGCGTTGGTATCCTAATGGCGACACATCAGCAGATAAATGCTTTACATTAACACAGACTTCAAATCGTGATGATAGCGTTGGGCTTTCGTTATGTCTTTATAAAGTAATTGAGTCTGGTGAGCTGGGTGATATGTGTGATGTGGTTCTTCGTGACGGTGGAAATGGACATGCCATTACACCGGAATTTACTTTTATGGCTGATAAGACTCAGAAATTTGAATTTGATCTTACTTTCCAGGATAATTTTACATGCTATGATTTTAAGACAAATACTGTATGGAAGAGATGTCATCCTGATTATGGATGCAAGGATCAGAAATGGTACGACGATGCGTTTTCAGGCCTTGTAGCATATCGTGATCTTTCATCAGGAAAGTATCAGCAGATCGTAATGAATGAAGATCACACATTTGTAGAATCAGTTACAGATATGGACGACATGACAGGGCGTTGGGAAGTTCAGGCATCAAATGTGTTGATGCTGATCTATGATAATGCAGAGGATGGTATCCAGTCAATCGATGGTGGCGGACTTTTAGAAGACGGTGGAGAGTCTGCGAAAGAAACTACCTATTCAGCTAACTGGCAACAGGAATTCAATATTTCTGCAGACGGAAAGGTAACTGAATTTGGACTTTTCCCTACATATGATGATGACATGAATCTTAAGGGATATGATTCTGCATTCGAGCTTACAACAAAGGAAAACTTAGAAGCAATTGAAAAGGAAAAGAAAGAAAAGGCAGAAAAGTCAAAGTCAGGCGGAAGCCCTTATCCAGTTCCAGAAGTTGAAAATATCATGGATATCAACTTTGATGGTGTAAATATGGAACAGGATCCAGACTATGTATTTACAGCTGTTGACTGGGCAAAGAGAGATGAAATAAGCAGAGATCTTCGCGATGGAAAATACGACGGATATGTATTTGAGATTAAAGGTAAATTTAAGGGCTCATCAGTAAATGTACCATCTGAAGATGGAGAGCATAATTTTACTTTCCCTATCTGGAGAGTTGGGAATTTCGAAAAGCCAGCTACAGACAGCACTGTAACTATAAAGGGTGTATTATGGCATTCTGGAAACAATTATTATGTCTTCTATGATGAAGCACATATCAAAGTTGAAGAATAAAATCTACTAACTTAGTTAACATAAAAGTGGACCTATGCCTCCGGGACTATGGTCCATTAAATATGGCAGCAAAGAGTATATTCTTTGCTGCCATATTTTTTGTTATAATGTTTTATGGATCAACAGGAAAATCAATCGACGAAAAATATAGAAATAAAAGTTAATTAATAATTTGACGGGGGAAATTATGTTAGACATTTTGATCGTAGAAGATAATAAGGAAATAGGGCAGTTATTGCAGAACTTCCTTCGGAAGGAAAACTACGTGGTCAGCATTGCTGAAAGCGGAGAAAAAGCCTTGGAAATATTTGATAGATATGGGGCAAAACTTGTAATCCTGGATCTTATGCTGCCTGGTATGGACGGCTTTTCTGTCTGCTCAAAGATAAGGGAAGATTCCAATGCCCATATCCTTATAGCCAGCGCAAAAACTGAGAAAGATGATAAACTAAAAGGTCTTAATCTTGGAGCAGATGACTATATTGAAAAGCCTTATGATATAGATATTCTGATTGCAAAGATCAATGGCATATTTAAGAGAAAGTACGCCAGAGAAGAGATAGTGGAGGGGAATCTTAAACTTAATACAGTCACTCAAAGCCTTACTGTAGCTGGAAAAAATGTGGAAGTAACTGTTAAAGAATTCGAACTGCTGAAACTTCTCATTGAAAATAAAAATGTTACTTTAAAGAAAGATTATATCTTTAATACCATCTGGGGCAGCGATAGCGAGTCGGAATTACAGACTCTTACTGTACATATAAAATGGCTCCGTGAGAAAATTGAAGAAGATCCAAAGAAACCTGAACATATAATAACCGTTTGGGGAGTTGGATACCGTTTTGAATAGTCTTAGTTGACATAATTATGGACCATGGTCCCGGGGGCAGTGGCTCATTTTTATGTTAACTTAAAATGGGGGATACAAATTTGAGTAAGTTTAAAAAAGCTTCATGGATGATCATTGTATTAGAATTGATCCTAATAGCGGGCTTAAATATCTTTTACATAATAAATAGGTCTAATGAAAAGGGCTATCATAAAGTGGACGTGGAAAGGATAATATATCTTCTGGAAAATGAACCAGCAAGCTATAATGATCCTAAGACAGAAGTCGATTCAGTGCAAAAGAATAATCCAGAATCCCAGAGTAATTCCAATCTAATTGATAATATTAAAAAGATTGATTTAAGTCAGTATGAAACTGTGATAAGGATCACTCTATTTAATCCCGATGAAATCTGCAATAATGAATATATGGTTGAAGAAGTAAATGGCACGCTCCTTAGATTTGAATATAAGGAAGTGGATAAAAAAACAGGCCTCCTTCCAATGAATATCGGGCTTGTAGTAATGTTTTTAGCTACAGTTATATTGCTTAATTATATAAGGATAAAGGTAGTAGCGCCATTTACAAAAATGTCAGATATGACAGTGGAATTAGCTAAAGGAAATCTTTTGGCTCCTATAAAGGAAGAAAAAAGCAGATTCTTTGGCAAGTTCCTTTGGGGAATGGATATGTTGAGGGAAAACTTAGAAGACAGCAAAGCTAAGGAGCTGGAATATCAGAAAGAAAAAAAGACTATGCTGCTTTCACTTTCCCATGATATTAAGACACCGCTTTCTGCAATTCAGCTTTATACTAAAGCCATGTCAGAGGGACTCTATGATACGGAAGAAAAAAAGCAGGAAGCCTATGCCGGGATACTCAACAATACAAAGCAGATAAAGACTTATTGTGATGAGATTTATAAACTATCCAGAGAAGATTTTATGGAACTTAGTGTTAATGTGGGAGAAGTTTATCTGTCCCAGGTTCTTGATAAGGTCAGAGCTTATTACAGCGATAAACTTTCTGTGCTGCATACGGATTTTAAGATTTCTGAATATGATGACTGCCTTCTTTCGGCAGATAAAGACAGGTTAGAGGAAGCCCTGCAGAATCTTATGGAAAATGCCATTAAGTACGGCGATGGTAAAGAAATATGCATTTCATTTTCGGACGAAGAGGATTGTAAGCTGATCACTGTGTCAAATACAGGTTGCAGTTTAGAGGAAAATGATATCAGTAACATTTTCGATTCTTTTTATAGAGGAAGCAATAC
>DFFQ01000002.1 GCA_002371025.1 Lachnospiraceae bacterium UBA3772
TTTTCTCCTGAAAAGACTTACCAGAACCCGGTACACCAAATACCATACCATTTCCATTCTTAAGTTTCTTCCTGTTTCCAAGTATAAGATTCTTTGAAACCTTATTAAAGCCATAGCAATATCCATACTCATGATCAATCTCCTGAACATTAAATGGAGTAAATACAGAAAGCGATTCTGTTGTTAGCGACCTCATGGTCTCAAGAAACCTTGCTCCTGTTGGAAGAGTTGTATTCATACCTGCTAGCTGATTATATGAATGTGGTACTATTTCCATGTTGCACCCGCTTCCAATAATCATAATTTTCTCTTTTCGCTCTTCTAACTCTTCCATAGAATCAGCTCTAATAAGTATCGTTATTCCTACGTAAAATAGTCTTTCATCGAAGGAGCGAAGACTATCAAGCATCTCCTCTGACTCCTGTTGCTGCATCCTTTTCTCATAAGAAATATTACTTGAATAATCCCCATTTTCATTCTTTTTTTCCTGTTCCTTATTGATGCTTCGCTCATTTCCCATATACTTTTTCATCACAAGATTATATGCATAGTGATTATCCATAGGTTCGCAATCCATAGTGATTATCACTGGGAACGGAACATTTGCTAATTCATTTAAGAATACATCGGAAAGACCACTAGCAAATTGTCTCACAAAAAGTGTGCAGGCAACCTTTCCTTCCTCCATCTCCAAGTATTCTTTGTGTTCACGAAGAGAAGTATTGATAATATCATTTCTCCAATCTCTTTTAAGTTTCAGATATTCATCCCAGTTGAAGTGGAATGTTTCTTCCTTTCCCATACGATAAAAACTATGAAGTGCTCTAAGTCTATCTGTAGCATCTAATGGAACTAACGTGCTTCCCAGTCTATGAAAAAGTTGCTGCATGGAAAACTCTATGGTATTAAAGTATGTCCTTGCACTTTCAAAATCTATCTTTTGACAAGTTACCACAAAATACCTAGACTGCATAAGACCTTCTCTTCCTTCACTTAGTCTCTTCTCTATAAGATTATGATATTCCTCTGCAAGTGGTTCTAAGCTCTTATCAACTGCTTTATGTAGAAGAGTCTTTCTAAGGCGTTTATTATCTGCATAATGATTACTAATAATAATCTTATAAGAGACATTCATGGAATTTAGAAGCATCCTAAACTTATTGATGGTCTGCTCCTTTTCAGTTTCATCCTGAGTTGAGAAATTTATATCTTCAAAAAGGTATACCTTATCAAAAAGATGTATCCCTTTCTTATTTTCAAGTTCAAATATTCCTTCCTTTGAGATTCGATAAATCGGTATCGTATCTTGAACGCAATATGGTACCTTAATAATCTTTTCTGTTTGGCGCTTGTAGCCGTCATGTAACTTAAACATCTAAAAACTCCTTTCTTTAATCCCCAAGACCACTCTCAGATTCACTCTTCAAGTGGCCTTAGGATTTAAATAATTGTCTTACATATTTTACTTGTAAGACCAGCAGTATGCGTTTCCGAATATGCGTTATTAGTGAAGCTTACCACTAATTGCAGCCTTCTTCTCATCAACGGTCATTTTCAGTTCCTGTGATTTGCTCTTTTCTAAGCTTCTATCGTGAGTAGCAAGACTTAACTTATGCTCTTTAGAATCATAGGCATATACATTATCAGAAAGTCTATCCTCTGGTCTTACTTCACCCTGATTTACACTCATAACCATGTCCTGAAGTTCTAGTTCACTGTAACCTTGATTAGGAACGATGATTACTTCATGTACAGAACTTGGGAGAATAAAGAAATTTCCTCCAACTTTTTCAGATATCATTTCAAGTGCATCTGGGTCTGTCATCCATATCGCACCATTTACCTTTGTAGCATTTGAAAGGACATACATGCGAGCTTCCGAATCAGGAAACATTTCAGCAAACATTTCCCTTGCTTCTTCTTTACTCATCCCCTGATCTACAATATCTGATAAAAACAAGTCAAGCATCATATCCTGCATATCAACAAAATACATAGGATTATTCTTCGCCATGTTTTCCCTAGCAATGACATCAAGTTCCTCTGTAGTTACTCCAAGTCCCTTTGCTATAACATCAGTTATCGGTGCTGATGCAATGCCTGAAGCATCCCTAGACACCATAATGTGATATGTTATGGATAAATCTTCAAACTCAGTATGAGGGCGGTTTTCTAACAAATGCTCATTGTTTTTGGTATTTACAATTTTTGCAAATATCTTATCCCTCGCAGTTTCAATATTACTTATCTCCTTTACAATGTCAGAAGAAATCCCTCTGTGTTCAACATGCTCCTTATACTGCTCAGAAATGTCACTCATAACACTCTCTAAAGAAGTTCCTTCATTGTACTGTTCATAATATCCATTTAAATAGATAACTGGCGCGATACTATCATGTCCGCGTATGCATAAGCCATCTAACTCAAGACCATTGTTTTTAAATGTCTTATTAATGCTAACTTCAAATTCCGAATATGTATCCGGTAATTCTCCTAAAATATGTTCTTTTACATAATTCTTAAAATCTTCATAATTCATCATAATTTAAATTCTCCTTTTCTAATTTAGTTATTTTTATTAGTTTCTGCTTTGTTCTCAGTTACTCTTGAACTTCGTTTAGCAAGATTTGTAAGCCTCCTTATGCTAGAGTTGTATCTCTTCTTCATATCCGTCTTGCTTTGTAAGTCCGTAAATTCAATTTCTTCAATTATTATTTTCTCTGTCATATTCTTCCTCTCTTTCTATCGTTCGATAAACTAATGGTTTCTGTAGCATTATCCTAAGTCGGGCCTTTACTATTTGCACAAGTGTCATTCCATTCCTCTCATAGAATCCACATAAGCCAATAACCGCTATAAATGGCATGCATAGCATAATCGCCACATTGATATTTACTTTGTATACAAAAATAAGAGTTAGCATTGAACCAACTCCTACAATAAGTGCCACACTTCCGTATGCACACTCTCTAAGCGACAAACCTTTGTAAAAATCATCCTTAAAGCCTGCCACATCCTGATTAATTTGTTTTGTGATAATATCACCCCCTTATAATCCAAATGCCTTCTGCATTACTGCATCGCTTGATTTAACCGCTGAAGATATCGCACCCATCTTGATACAATACCCTAAAAGAGTTATAATCGCCGACTCTGAATCAAGGCTTATGGTATCAATAAATGTCGTACTTATCACTATCACCACTGCTATAAGCAAAGCCGACAGTACATAGCCGAAAAATGTTTTTATGTAGGAATAACCCACCTGAGCTGTCTGTCCTCCTGCAGCAAGTGTTGAAAGTGCAACTCCAGCAAATGGTGCTATCATATATATCTTGATAATTCGGTTTAATATGGTAAATACCACCATAAATCCACATACACAAGTAAACAAGAAGAATAAAAAAGACGTTAGAAATGCAACTAACGCTCCCCATCCTGATGCCTCTGTCACAGCATCATATATCTCAGCACCGTCAAAGTAAAATCCAAACTTAGCCTCACCTAGTATGGCTTTTGTAAGCACCCTAGCCCACTTCATAAACTTAGGCATCCATGTCAAGGCGAGGCTCATAACATTTGTTACAATAATAAGCCTGATAAATAATTTTATGGTCCTATCCATTGTCATATCTGTATGAAGATCTACTGATTCTCTACAAAATGAATAAACAAAGAATAAAACCATAAGTGTAACTGCTACTGTATTTAGCGTCGTGTAAATATCTGAAACCTGTGTCCACGTTTCTTTGTATACACCTCTTGTTGGATTCTTGACTAGAACCTTGCTTCCAAGATCCATCAGGTCATTCCAAACATACCCACTCATCTCAAAAAATGATTTACCACTAAAAAAGTCACCTAAGTCTTCAAAGAACCCAGTGACCGAATCCCACAATCCCAAATTTCTCACCTCTTTTCATGAAATATTGTTTTTTAAGTTGCTCCAAGAAGTTTTAAGATAGATGGAACAGCAATCATAATAAGTCCACCTACAACTTTCTTAATAGCTGAACTTTGCTGCGTGGTATCGTGTGCAGAATAAGCTGTACCAAAATCAAGAAGTCCCCAAGCAAGGAATATAACTCCAACACCACCTACACATGCAAGCACAATATCCTTAAGGACATCTATACCATCTGTAACTTCTGATATATCCGTCTCATTCTTTTTGGCTGCGTACGCAACCATAGGTCTAGCAAATACTAATCCATACAAGGATGCATTTAATACCAAAATCCTTCTTTTAATCTTTGAAAATCTGTTTCTCAAGTTCTTAATCTTCATTATTTGTTTCCTCCTTCTTTCCTGTCCTCTGGTAAACTTCAATCCTTAATCTTTCTTGCAATCACCAAAAGTCTTGCATCTCTTCCTTCACCAGTTCTGCAGGTTGATAATGTGATAAATTTTTCTTTATGGAAAAGTTCCTCTGCGCTACTAGCATCGATTTCTTTTTTAAGCTCTATGCCAGCTTCAGTTTCAAAAATGCTATCACGCAGGAACTTCTCTATATCTTCCTTATATATCACATCCGTATAAATGTCTGTAAATGTGTACATATACGAATGAATATCTGTTACAAGAACTGATACTACTTCGTACTCTTCCCTTATACTTCCACACTTAGTAAAACATATCCTAGGATGCTTCTTATAAAAATCTCTCTGACGATATCCTTGCAAATATCCAAACATCAGATTATTAGCCAT
>DFFQ01000227.1 GCA_002371025.1 Lachnospiraceae bacterium UBA3772
CTGGGGGCATTCTATTGTGATCATGCACCGGATAAGGCCATGCCATATTTATCAGATGCTAAAGACATTTTCTGGAACCAATTATCCCCTACACATCCGGACACATTAGATGTCATGAATTCAATCTGTACATTACGATTACAGATTAATGATGACTATGAATCAGTTCTTAAAGATTTAGAATACTTATTAGGACTATACATAGATGTTTATGGGGAAAAAGCACCTAATGTAGGAACTATCTACAACAATATCGGATTATGTCATTATTATTTAGACCAACCGGATGAAGCCGTTAAAAACTATAAGATTGCACTCAGCATATCAAACGCAGTAAATGGCAGCGACAGCGTTGATAGTGCTTATATCTACAATAATATCGGAGCAGTATACTCTGAAAGCGGAAATCCAGAAAAAGCAATAAAAGAACATATGCGGGCTTTGCAAATATATGAAAATGCTTACCCTGATAGAATGAATCTGGATCTTGCTCAGACATATAACGATCTGGCGGATGCAAGCCTCAGATCAGGAGATTTAGATAGATGTATGGATTATCTCAATAATGCTTTCCCTATTTATGAAGGAATGCTTCCGGAGAACGCTTTTAAACTGCTGGGTCCGTACTGCACGCTTGCTAATCTTCTTGTGGAATCAAATGATTTCATACAAGCTGAAATTGTTTACGGTCATATAATATGGCTCCTGTTAGAGAATGGTTACGAGGAGACATCAGCTTCTGTAAAAGAATTCACTGAACGCTTAGAAGAGATAAAATCATTGGCTGAAGAACAGAAAAATATGGGCGGAGAGTAATAATCGCATCATAGTGGTGCTAACACGACATAAAAACTATAATGGAACATTAACCACGGTATTGATACACTTTGCAGAAAAGGCTGATCGAATGTAAATCAATGGAGTGTATTAGTTTATCTCTCGTTCCTGCCGGATACCGTTATGGTTCACTGCAGTTGAAGTGTTATCAGAGATGATTATCTTCGGTACACCGCCGATGGACTCCAACATATGGACATTTGCCTTAATCCAGCTGGCCTGTTTCATAATCGGGAAAGCTTCGGCATATGCATACATACTGTAACTCATTGCCGCAACAAACACATATGCTTTGATGATTTCTCCGGTATCATGATCGATGACCGGGCTTTATCACCGGCCCAGTCAACTTCAGACTGCTGACCGGGTTTTCTGGGGATATGCATCGTGGCACATCGTTTCTGTTCATCCTGTTGGATATAATAGCAGAATTGTGAATACATAAGGGCATCAGCGCCTTCAAAGCGGCACTGCTCCAGATACACCGTCCAAAGAAGCTTCTTATTCACGCCGTTGCGGAGAGTTCTTTCCGGATGTAATCGAAATCAGACTTGCATTTGTTACTAATTGGCTTCGATGCTTTTGGAAACAGAATCGTTTTCAGCTTTTCATCTGTCATATCGTCACTGAGCGGCCAGCTGCTCCCCTGCTCTGCTGCGCGTTTCTTGATCTTAATGACATTTTTCTTGGATACACGGCAGGCATCAACGACCTTGTACGTCTCCAGCTCATTGCTGAGAAGCCGCAGTATCTCACTATATTTAGTCATCTGGTAATCTCTTTCTATAATGGATTTACACATTTCTGTGCATAAACTCATTATAGAAGTTCGGTTCCAAACGACCGAAATAATAGTTCGCTAAGGCCGGCACTGTGGTTTCCACAGTGCCGAATTCACGGTTTCTGTTGCACCGGATTCAGGGTGTATTTCGACCCGGTATATTCATCACAGTTATTTGAAAAATTCTCAATAAGCTTTGGGGTTATTGTCTAAAAAAATCAGGTGTAACGTAGACCGCTTACGTTATACCGTTTACTACAAAACACCGAAAAGGTTGCACTTTTCATTCAGTATAGCCAACACCGGTTAACATAAATAACAGTTAGTATTTCCCTTAAATACAAGCAAAAATACCATCGGATTAACATAATATGTCATCCGATGGCACTCCAAAAGAATTCATTGCAGGAAAAGGGACTGTACCTGTTTTTGGCTTATTTATGCTAAAAACAAGTGTTTTGACCCACTTTTGACCCACATCTATACAATTAATTAAAGATTACACGCTATCATACAAACCAGCAAGTGCCTCTCTATCACCAGTATTAGTGTGTTCAAAAAAGTATTTATAGTCCTTCTTTAGTTTTTCTATGTCTGATCTTTTTAATCCTAACATAGTAGCATATTTTGTATTCTTTGCAGTGGATTCATTATCTATTCTCGAATATTTCAACAATGAATTAACGTTATATATATTTAGTTCTTTTAAATATGATTTTATTCCCCCTTGTTCATCACAAACAATATCATAAAAGTACTTCAAAAATCGAGTTCTTCCAGCTTCTATTATTTTCTTTTCATATTTCTCTAATTCTAGATTACCATGAATCAATTCTATTGCCTGCGGGTATTGTTTAATAAACACTGTTAATATATTTATTTGATGAAACACCTTGTATGCAGACGATATTTCTTTTTTATTCCATCCCCGTCCTTCATATTCTCGGGCAGAACATATATATGCTGCAATCTCTTCTTGATATATAATACAAGTGATATTTTTAGCTACCCACTCTGCATTGTTTCTTAAAAAACAGATAAATCTATTCCTGAAGTTTTCTTCAGTTATTGAAGTAAAGCAAATCGAAAAAATAGTAACTGCCTTTTTTCTTTCTACAGTTGATCCGCTCTCTATTTTTTCAAGAATAAGAAGCAATAATCCTTCGTATATATCTTGTTTCTGATTCTTTAATGTGTTTAATAGCAATTCATATACTTCTGAATCCTCAGATAATAACGCAAGTTGATGATAAATCTTATGTGGTAAATTTTCTCGTGTATAAATATATTGGGAATAAAAGTATTCGCAGAAAGCTCTATGGAAAAAGCGATATTGATCCGAGACCATTTCATCATTTGAATATGTTCCCGATAAAACAAAGAGTTCCGTCCTCTCGGAACAAAACTTTAAAAACAATTCAACTGCATATAATGCTTCATTTGCATTTCCGTAAGTATTGGAATAAATGGGAACTAATTCTGCCTCAATTTTATCTCTTGATATATCATTGTTACTTGGTGTGCACATTCGTGCTAATTCATAAAAAGTGTTTGGTCTCATTATGGATTTTAGAGTTTTTCTTTTTTCTTCAAGTAGCCCTTTTTCTTGATAATCTTTTGATTTGAATATTTTATCTTCTCTCTTTATAAATATATAGTCATAGCATTTTTGATATAATTCAAGTTTGGTTTCCGGAAGGCTATTTTCACCATTATATATATTAACGAGCAGAGATAAAATCAAAAAACTGTTTAATAAACCTTGTTCCATCAGTGGTCTTGCTTGCGTCAAAAAATTTTCAACTTCCCCTTTTTTGAATTTTTTTAACGCCACCATTCTTTCAATGTATAGAGTGATATCTTTTTTCTTCAATGGTGGAATTTGGTAAATTGTTTTGCTTTTTTCAGAAACAAACCCCCTCTCCCTTGATACTATACAAACTAAATTGCTTGGGTTTATGTGCCGTACTGCATTAAGAATACTCTTATGAACATTGTCTCTTCGGTCAGAATTCACCTCATCTAATGCATCAAAGAGAATCATACATCTTCCCCGTGCGATATAATAATTCAGCATTCCTTTAATACTATCAAATTCAATTGGATGATACCAGCGTACTATATGACATAGAATTTCAACAAAGGAACAATTTTGTCCATTTAGTACATATTCATAGTCTTTGCAATCCGCATAAATCACTAAATATTCTTTCGAATCAAAAATCTTCAACTCATCAAAATGGCTAACCAGATTCTTCAAGAACAGAGTTTTTCCATATCCTGGTCCACCTATCAAATAAATAACATTATTGTCTTTAAAGATTTCATTCCAACGACAATCCTTTGTAAGGTTGATACTTAAAAACGTCTTAAAACTTACATCATAGATTTGACTAAAAGAACCATCAGTAGTCATTGTTTTTCTACCAATAACATTTTTAATTGATTCGAATAAATGTCTCTCATTTATCATTGTTCTATGACATGAATACGACAAAGAATCAATATTCAACTTTGGCCGTATATAGAATTTATCAATATTAAGCTCTCCCAATAAGTATACATGTGCTTTTTTGTTATCTTCTTTCAATAACAGTTCGTATTCAGTTTTTTTATTGTTGAAATCATTGGAATAAGGCACATAGCCATCCTTAAAATATAATGATTTTAAATAATTAATATAATCATCTATATTAATTTTATAATCATCTATATTAAATTTTTGATCATCTGTATTAATTATATAATTGTCTTTATTAGTTATAGTTTTATAATAATCTATCAATTTATATTGTATATAAGACTCTCTGTAATTATTTTCCTCAGAAAACAGCCTATTATCATAACGCAAAATGCTATGAAATATTTCATTAAGGCAATAAGATACAGCTCTTACGTCACCAATTCTTGTACCCCCATCATTTACGAAATCTTGAATAAGAGCCTCTGTAAATTTGCAATAAATCAATTCAAAAAAACGCCTTCAACTTCATTTTTATTGGAAATATAAAAATCACTGTTTATCACTAAACTAATACATGAAAGCATGCTTCTGATATAATCCCTATACTGTGGTTCACGAAATAATCGAAAAATGCATTCTACATCATTTTTCGATAATGGTTCCAAGACCTTCATTATCGATTCACGATATTTTTCTTCTTCTGAGTTCTTGCTTTGACTCTCTCTACCTAATTGAAATAAGCTTACTATTTTGAGGAATACTTTCTCTTTCATATTTTCATAAAACTTTTAAGTCTGTCTCCTATTGTTTTATCGATGACGGCTTTTTACACAAATGGATCTAATTATAGATTCCTTTGATATAAGACTGTATTAATCAATATCTAAAATGCAATTTATTTAACCGTTGAACACAAAATTTATCATCTCTATTTGCTTATTTAAATATTGTGACGGTGTGAGTTCGAACAAATCACCCTTTATTGCAAAATCAGTGATTATATCCGGCTTAAATAGTAGATAATTCAGTGTCAAATTCTTTTCAAAAATATAATCCTTTTGTTTATCGCCTGAAATAGTATTGCCATTAGTTTCGTTAAACCAATCAGATACCCAAATGCTTTCAGGATCGTCCGTTCTATAAAAATCCATTTGTGTCTTCTTTATCTTCTGCTCCGATACTAAAACTTTAAACAAAGCATCATTCTTCTTCTTGGCAAGATTAATAGCATCCGCCTCCGGCATCCCTACTTCATACTTTTGGTATGGAATGCCGAGATTCTCAATTAAAAACTCAAAGCTTTTAGGATGTCCTTGTTGAAGAGCCTTAAAATATATATCAGATTTCATATATTTAAGAGACAAGAAATAAAAATATAAAATACGGGCATCTGGATATTCAACGTGATTTTTTAATACTGTTTGCTCAAGTACCTGTAAACTTGCCAATACAATTCTAACATCACGCAAAGACATATGATGCATCTTTGCTATTTCACAAAACACATTTATAATTCGATCAGATAATGCTTTCCATGTACTATCTTTTCTTTTTGCTTCCTCATTAAAGTGTTCGATGACCGGCTGATAATTACCTTGTGGTAAATTAGACAAATAATTAAAGAATCTCTCTAAATAGCTTTCCGCATTAAATAGATTCCCATATACATTTTTTACGCAATGTTGAAGTTGATTAATATCAAGTGCAAAGACAAAGACAAGACCCTCAATATTAAAAAAATGTTTAATAATCTCCAATGTCTGTACTGAGAACACTGGCTTACATCGATCTAATTCATCTACAATAATAACTATCTTTGAATTCTCTCCGTGAATATCTTGATATTCTGTTATCACACTTTGTAACAATTTTTTTAAACTGACTATTGCCTTTTTGAAAGATGCATATTCAGGAAATACACTGGATATGCAGTAATCCCCGTCAATCAGAGACTCTCCCCCAACTATAGTTGCCTCAACCATATCCTTTAATGCATCATATTGTTCGCCAACTTTTTTTCGTAAGTATGCATCAAAGCCTATACTAATAATTTTTCCTACTTTTTTAAATGCTTTTTTTAACTCATCAGATCCAATTCCATTCTGTCCGGCAATACCTTCTGTTACAGTCTCAAAAAAAGGTTCGAAAGCATTGTCCCAAAAATCATTGCTCCATGCATCATAATAAATAACCCTGCATGTGCTTCCTTGGTCTATTTGACCTTTTAATCCAGTTCTCTCCTTAGCTATTTCTATCTCTTCTTCATGCAATTTAGGATTAACCCACTCATCATTTAATGCATTTTCAAGCATCTTTAAAAAATAAGTTTTACCGGTCCCCCAAGGTGCATTTATTCCAATAACAAATGAATTATTATCATTACTTCTTACAATACTATCTGATTTATCAATGATGTGTCGAATACTTCGACCATATTTTCCCAATCCTAAATAGTCATCTCCACCAAAAAACAATTTCTCCATAAATACCTTCCTAAAAGCATTTTTATTATCAGTTCAACATCATACTTAACTCAATAAACTGCAACAAAATCACATCCGGTTCAGCGACCTTCAGATTTCTAAAGCACTACTCGTTAATCATTGTGGGTAGTTTTATTTATTGATTGTCATCGTTCAGGCGCTCGCCAAAGGGAAAGATGAAATCATAGATGCCGGAATATCTATTTGACCGTCTTATAATACATAAGCAGTCCTTTAGATGCAGATATTTTGAACCCCAGATATCAAAACCCATCACTATTTTATCAAAAATCTTGTCTGTTATCAGCGAAAACATTAATTCTATATAGAAAAATGAGTATTGGAAATACACTGAAGCATTATTCAAAAATCACTAATTGGAGCTGATTCAAAACCTTATGTCGATGTTTTTCAATTATGCCAACCTCTACACCATACGCTGTTAACTTACGCAAAATTGAATGACTAAATTAGGGTAATCCTACTATATGTTACTATTTTTATCTGTCTACATCTGTTTTCCAAGTATTCTGTTAACCGTACTACGGCTGATACCTGTTTGCTTAGCAATATCCGCTATTTTAAAACCTGCATCTGCCAATGCAATAACTATATCTCTTTTCTCATTTTGTTTTGATGGACGTCCACCTTTTCTTCCTCGTTTTGAAGCCGCTTCCAGCCCTTCCCTTACTCTGGTGCTAGTCAGATCTCGCTCCAATTGCGAAAGTCCTACCATGACAGTTAGGAGAAATTGGCTATATGGGTTTGCTTCTGTAGTATCAAGCCAATTATCTTTCAAGCTCTTGAGATTTGCTCCCTTTGATTTAATCTCATCAACAATTTCGAGCAAATCCTTCGTACTTCGACTTAACCTAGTGAGATCAGTAATAATTACTACATCACTCGGATGCAATTCAGAAAGCATCTTTTCAAGCTCAGGTCTTTTTCTTATGGTTCCACTTATTTTTTCCTGATATATCATTCTGATGTCAACACCGGCGTCAACAAGTTGATCTATTTGTCTGTCCAGATTCTGATTGCAAGTGCTTACACGAATATATCCTACCAACATATTACATCTTCTCCAACAATATATTGAGGGTGAACGAAAGCTTTTTCTACTATTATATCTTATCAGATACTACTAATTGTAATAAATGCATATTAGCATCAAAAATATGTCAAAACAATCACTTAAGCATGATATGTTTTGACATGTTTTCTGATACATTATTTATGATAAAAAACATATTATTCCAGAGTCATTGACAGCTGTATCAAAAACAGTTGTTTTTGATGCAGTCATGTTTCCATTACATAAACCACAGGATGTCGCATCAGATTTCTCCTGCTACCCTGTTGCCGTTTTCTGTTTGAAATTTTCTTGTCATGATAGCTTATTTCCTTGGATACTATATTTAAGATGTTGTTGATATTTCAATTCTATCCCAAAATGATCATCTGGCTCTTTTTTTAGCTCTAATGCCTTATTTTCCATAGCCCTTTATCTGTGGTATACTTACCCTGTGACGTTTAGCTATGGCAGATTCGGAGGATTATCATGAGCAGTGAAAAAAGCAGCAGCTACAAAGGCTTAACAGAAGCCCGAAGAAGAGCGAACAAAAAATATAATGCCCGTTTTGTTGAAATTAAAGTCCGTGTCACACGTGAGAAGCGGTCCCTGATTAAGGAGCACGCTGAAAAGATGGGAGAAAGCGCGACCGCTTTCATTAACAGGGCCATAGATAAAGCCATGCAGAGAGATCTTGGCGAATGACCCTAATGTCCTGCCAAGCCCGATGAACACATTTTTAGTACTTCCCGTTTGATGTAATTCTTCCTTTTTAAAAAGCAAATCTTGAACCAGACCCTCAGATTTTTATCACTTATTTTAATGTTTTTTACACTGGTCTAAACCTGGTCTAAAATAAGATCTCAACCCTTCAGAAATGGCTTAAATAAGGGATTTTTCCGAAATTCTCCTAATGTTGCCGTGGCAGATAAAAAGTACACGAATCATATCAGGTTAGTACTTTCTAACGGAACTGATTTGCCGCGAATTGCCTCGATTTGCCGCAGGAATCTTGCGGATCAGAACGGCAAAATTCTGCCATGAAAAATGGGTGAAACGGCAAAACGGAGCAAAATGTGGCAAGTTGCGGCAACCAAACGTAGTCAAAACGTAGTAAAAAGTGGGTGGTCTTACTACGGTTGACATAAAACAGTTAGTCGGTTTTAGATGTTATTATGTATTTCTCGAGCAGTTCGTGCTCTAATTTTATCATAAAAAAAGAAGCCCACCACCTGAAGTGATGTAAGCGTCAAATAGAGAGTGTCTTGCTTATAAGAAAATCCTTTTCTAACAGTCGGGGTTTTCCACTATAGTGGATAACTCCGGCTATATTTGTCAGGATTACGACATAAACTCTAAAAACTCCACAAAACCTCTCCCACGCATCAGGTTTTTTCGATTTTTTAGACATGGATCTATTAATCGGATTCATGCCGTATACTTCATGAGCTTTCGGCCTGTAGGTTCCTCGTCCGAGGGCGGCAGGGCCGTTTCCAGCAGTTCTTTTTTCTGCCGGACCTCAAATGACTTATATTCTTCCGACCACGGCATCAGTTCATCCAGATATTTCCTACCTACTTTCAGTTCCGGTGTGGATGGCGCTTTCTCCAACAGGTACTTAAGATAGAAATATACATCTGCACCGTTTGATTTTGCAGTCTCCACGAGTGTGTACATGATGGCGGCTGCCTCAGCTCCTTTTGGTGAAGTACAGAACATCCAGTTGCCCCTCCCTATTGCGAAGGCTTTCGCAAGCCGCTCACAATAGCCGTTGTCTATGGGGACATCCCCTTTTTTAAGGAAGCGGCAAAGGTATTTTCTCTGATTTAAAGAGTAATTCACAGCGTCCTTCATCTTTTCCGATATGGACGGGTCATCGAGCTGGATGGACTCCAGGAATGAAAAGTATGCATCGACCTTTTCCCTGACTGCCGTCTGCCGGCCCCGCAGGCGTTCTGCCGCATCCATTCCCTTCAGTTTATTCTCTTCACGGTAAATATCCACAATCAGCCTCAGCGCCTTCGCTTCCGGCAGTTCGTCGATTTCCTTCTCACTGAGACCTTTCACATCCCTTATGCGGAGGGCTTCTGCCCATCTGCGCCTGCTGTGCATCCAGCA
>DFFQ01000079.1 GCA_002371025.1 Lachnospiraceae bacterium UBA3772
GTTATTGATTGCGCAGAAATCTTTAACAGTAAGACCAGATTCTGCCTTCTGTTGAAAAATCTTACGCCACTGTGCTAATCGAATTTGACGAGTTTCGGTTCGTGTTGCCATAAGCTGTACCTCCAATCGGATAAAGTGTGAAAACTGTAAAAAGTTTGTAAAGTGTGAAATTACACTTCACAACATTATCCTAAATTTGGAGGTCGAATACCATCCACGAGCTATTTACCACTTACTTTTATTTATAGTTGCAGAGATAAGAGTAATAGACTTTAAAGATGAATGCAATATAAAAGAGCGTCGTAAAATACGACGCATAGGAATATTTACATAGAATAAAGATAGAATGGAGAATGTCGCGGAGTTGTCGTCTTAAAAGAGATAAATTTGTCGGCTAACAATAGCTGAATTTGTAGTTTAAAAATTTCAATAATAATCGTTAAAAAATGCCAAGGTGTCACATGCATCTTGGCATTTTTTAAGTTTACACAATTATATGAGTCAGGGTAAAACTAAAGAAAGCTTTGTTCACCTGACACTGCCATTTATATCAGTAAGAATATAGAGTAATTGATTGACACGCGAAGAGGCTTTTGTATAATGATATGTGAAAATTTCGTGAATTATACAAGAGGGATTTTTAATGGAAAGACATTATTTAAAAGGAGTTTTTGGAGTATTATTTTTATTTATATTCACATTTTTTTTTACAGTTTATATTATTGTTGATAATTTTGATCTGATTCTTTATGGAAAAATAGTTAATCTAAATGAATATGTTCAGAATCTTTCTGAATATGATGATGAGCTTCCCGAACGGGTGACAGTTACGCTTAATGTAAATAGATGTTATGGACAATTTTATACCTATACCAGTGGGGGAAAGCATCGTAAGACACATTATCTTTATGCTATTGGATTAGACGATGGTTCTATTATGATTCTTGATATTGATGAGGTGCGCGAAAAAGAATACTTGGATAGGTTGACAAGAAAAACGTTGTCTTCAGAAAATTCTGATACTCTTGTATATAATGGAAAACTATATGTTGAAACTAAACAGACCAAGATAAAGAAATATGATGATTATGTAAATGGTCTTATTGATAAGGGGATTATTTCGGGAGATACAAAGATTAGATATTCCTGCGTTATTATTAATTATGAAGGAAGAGTTGGGTGTATTATCGTTCTTGGATTATGTATAGTATTCGATGTATTGTTTTTTCTACTACTAATTGAAACCATTAATGGGAAGGAATTGTTCAAGTATAAGTCGAATTATAAATGGAAATTCGACTATATGCCGTTAGATATGTTAAATGAACCATTTGATAGAGTGGTTAGAAAAAAGGCCGACACTGAATTTCATAGAAAATATGTAAGAGATGCAGAATTTATGGGGCTTTCATATAGAACTCTAGAAATTGCAGATGGAGTTATTGAATATTATAAAACTCATAAAATTGATGATATTTCTAAATATATTGATTATATAATGCTTCCGGCTGAGTATTGTATTTTACAGGAAAAGTATGATAAGGCTTATGATTATCTGAACAATATTACGGAGCAGTGCTTAATAGAAAATATGAATCATTTCTATGAAATAAAGTATACGGTATATAAATATTGGGCTGTGAAAATGGAGGCTGTAAGAGGTTTAGAAGATAAGGCGGAGGCGGAAAATATTATTGAGGAAGCGGAAAAGTATTGGGGCGAGAGTAATCTGAGTGATAAAAATATATGTTTTTGGAAGAATGTTTGTTATTACCATTATTATATGCTCCGGGATGATATTAAAAAGGCTGAAGTATGTACTGGTAAACTTATTGAATATAGTTTAGATGATAAAAATAGATGTATTGCTTGTATTTTAAATGCAGAATTATTGATGCATATGAAGAAAAGAGAAGACGCTATTGTTATGATGAAACTTGCGAAGGAAAATTCTAATAAATATGAACAGCAATATAGAAAATATTTAAGAAAGTTTGGTTTTGGAAGATGATTAATAAATATTGTGTCTGAGTCCTCTCAATTTTATATGGATGGGCAAAGGAGTATAAATGTGTTTTGGATTATTTCGGTAAAACATATGATAGGTATGTAAATACATTCCTTAAGGATCACAGACAAGATGATGAGGTTACTGTTATTGTTAATCCCAATAATATAGATAAAAAAATACAGTTCTAGTGGTTGAGGATTGCAAAATAATAGTACCAATAATATTCTTAGTTCTTGGCTCTTTATTTGCAACAGCTATTTATCTTATATATATAAAATAAATATAGTATAAATATGATGAATTTGACATGAGCGGTAAATCAGTAGATTGAAAGGTAAAAGTACTGTTTCATGGCCATAACATCAAAAAAGGAAAGGCACGAAAGCACATGTTTAGTGCGCTCGTACCTTTCCTTTTTTGGGCAGATGGCCCCTATCGTTCTTCTTTTTTGGGCAGATGGCCCCCTTAGGGCATATTACCTTACATGGTAAGTGTCACGTATATGATCTTATAGAAAAAAATATTAACAGTGAACGGAATATAGGAATAATCGCAATATAATAGAATACCCTAGACTAGTAAAGCTGCCTTGGTTGGCAGCTTTTTCAATAGTATTAAAAAAGCTTGACACACAAAAGATAATATGTTACCTTTTTGGAAATAAGTAATATATTACCTTTTGCTTGGTTAGAAAGGATTGATGGTGAGATATGAAAACATTGGTGATTTATACATCTCAAACAGGATTTACAAAGAGGTATGCCGGATGGATATCTGAAGAACTAAATGCGGATTTATATGATCTTAACGATGCAAAGAAGAAAGCAGATAGCTTTTTTGAACCGTATGAAGCAATCGTATACGCAGGATGGTGTATGGCAGGAAAGGTCGTTAAAGTAAACTGGTTTATGGATAAGGCGGTTTGCTGGAAAGGAAAAAGACTGGCTATAGTTGCAGTTGGCGCAAGCCCGAATGATAACCCTGAAGTTGACGAGTTTTTAGATAATGTTATGACAGAAGAACAATGTAAGATAATGAAGGTATTTTACTGCCAGGGCGGTATCAATTATGACAGGATGAATTTTTTTTTCAAGAACATTAATGAAAATGTTTGCCAATGCTTTGAGGAATAATAAAAATTCTTCTGAAAAAGATAAGGAAAAGGGAGAAATGATTTCAAAATCGTATGATATTTCGGATAGAAAGTTTATAGAACCGGTTATGGATTATATAAGAGGAAATGGATAATGAGTAGGAAAAAAATAGTTGTGATTTTATCTGTTATTGTTATCGTGTTTTCTTTAATATGTTCTGTATTACCGCTTATAACAAGTGGCGAATTGGCAGAAAAAACAGTGATTTCAACCTTCGGTGAAACGGTAACTCTTTATGGGAAGGGGCTGTATGCAAGAAACTCAGTTTCAAGTGCGGTACAGGCAATAGCGCAGGATATGGTGACTCTCTTTCTGATCGTGCCTGGAATGATAGTGGCACTGATTCTGATCAGGAAAGAGAAAGTGATAGGAAATTTCCTTTTAACAGGGTTATTTGGTTATATGTTATATACATATATGAGTTATGCATTTCTGATGTTCTATAATGATCTGTTTTTATTATATGTTGCAAATATGACTCTATCATTTTATGGTTTTGTGTTTTGTGTTATGATGCTTCTTGAGGATGCAAGAGTTGAATGCTTAAAATCGAATATGCCAACAAAAGGACTGAGGATATTTCTTATTATTTCCGGTGTTATGATATTCTTGATGTGGATTGGCCGGATTGTTCCGACTATAGGAAATGACACAGCTCCGGTGGGTCTGGATAACTGTACAACGCTGGTTATACAGGCTATGGATATAGGAATAATAGTACCGGCGTGTTTTGTGACAGCATATCTTCTGAGGATAAAACATAAGCTGGGATATGTTCTAGGACCGGTGATAATTGTTAAGGCTGTGACACTGGTGACAGCAGTTATGGCAATGGCTATATGTATGAAACTATCAGGTGTGGAAGTAGAGATGGCGTCATTTCTTATATTTGGGCCAATATGTATTGCATCATATTTTTATTTTTTCCTGACCATGAAAAGAATCGCGGATACAAAGAAGAATCAATTGGGGAGATAAAGATGACTATTGAAGACGTTTGTAAAAATGAAAATATAGATTTTACCGGAATACCATCCAGTTATTATCTGCTTGGGCTTATTAGTGCGTTTGAAAATCGATTCCAGGCTATGGCCGACAGTGCCATGAAGGTAATAAGCTGGAAACAGTTTTTTGCTATTATATGCATTAATATGTGTAAAGAACCGCCTACATTAAAGGAGCTTTCAGATATTCTTGGGAGTTCTCATCAGAATGTTAAAC
>DFFQ01000108.1 GCA_002371025.1 Lachnospiraceae bacterium UBA3772
GAGATTAGTTTACTGCTTTTTACTGTTTAAGTGTATGTTTTACTGTCTTTTACTGTTATTAACTGTTTTTTACTGTCCTTTACTGTTTGCGTCAATAGTAAATCAACGGGCATATACTTGACGAACGTAAAGCTAAACAATGTTTCTTTAAAACATTCTATTTTGTGTTAAATCAGCACGTAATGGAGACTGGTTTGTTATGCCAATTTGGCATCTCAAAATGAAAGTTTTTGTATAATATATCTACTAATCAGCATACATTTATTATGAACAAAAAGGATTTAATTATAATCTTAAACTATAAGTTGATTGCGTCAGAGATCTTATTGGATGTAATATGTTAAGAGACGCTATTTTTACTTGAAAAGGGTGATGATAAGTGGCAGTTATTCTTGTTGATTTCGAAAACGTGTTTAGTTATGGGCTTCTTGGTGTTGATATGCTAAAGCCCACAGATATATTGGAAATATTTTACTCACGGTCTTGTGAGCAGATTCGAAAAGAATATATTGATGATATCGAAATGTCAGGATGTCAGTTCAAAGCAATTAAACTGCTGAATAGCGGTCGGGATTTTCTTGATAAGTACATTGCAGTTGCTGTGGGGGAAATATATAAAAGCGGAGAGAAAGAGGTCGCAATAATAAGCAAGGATAAAGGCTTTCGGGCGGTTATTGATTATTTTAAGGCAATAGGTGTCGATGATTTTAAAGTTATAAAAGCCGAAAATATAGAAAAAGCATTGGTGAGCTTTAGTGGACTTGAAGATCACAAAAGGCGTTCGATTATCTCAGAAAGAAGCAAACAGGTGAGCCTTGATAAGATTTCTGCACAATATAGGGAAAGAGAACTTATACGGAAAAGCATCGGAAATGCACTGATAGACACGCCATATCGAGATAAAACAAGCGATATCTGTGATTTTGTTATTAACATAAAAGAGAGGGGCAAAAGAAAGGTTTATACAGGTGCCATGCATAGCTTCGGACGCGATGAAGGTAGAGCAATATATAACATAATTAAGGATGCTGTGTAAAGAATATTGAGCGGAACATGAGGTAAAGTATTCATAGAGAAACGATGGACAGAGATATAGAAAAAAGATAGGGAGAAACAAAAGACATATTATGATTTTTATAACGGGTGATACACACGGCGATTTAAGAAGATTCAGTAAGGATGCGTTTTATGAACAGAGAGAAATGACTAAGGATGATTATGCGATAATCCTCGGGGATTTTGGTTTGGTCTGGGATTATAAGGGTGAGTCAAGGTATGAGAAAAACTGGCTTGACTGGCTGGAGAGCAAATCATTTACAACCTTGTTTATAGATGGTAATCACGAAAATCACGACAGGTTGGATGCCATGAAGGTGGAAGAATGGCATGGAGGTATGGTACATAAGGTACGTCCGACGGTTATTCATCTGATGAGAGGTCAGGTCTATGACATAGAGGGTTTGAAGGTATTTACATTTGGTGGAGCAAGCTCCCATGATATAAAGGATGGAATCCTTGAACCGGGTGATCCAAAGATAAAAAGATGGAATAGGGATTATACCAAGTTATTCCGCATTAATAAGAAAAGCTGGTGGGACAGAGAACTTCCATCAGTGTCTGAAATGGAAGAAGGCCGGCAGAACCTTGAGAAAGTAAACTGGAAGGTTGATTATGTGCTGACTCACTGTACATCTGCTAGTACAACAGCACTCATTGGAGACAGTTATTATAGTCAGGATATTCTGACACATTACCTTCAGGAAATAAAGGAGAAACTGACATATAAAAAGTGGTTTTTTGGTCATCACCATATGGATAAACAGATAACAGCAGAGGAAATTTGTCTGTTTGAGCAGATAGTGCAGGTGCATTAAATAGATAATAGGTGCAAACTAAACCACAGGTTGTTTGATTATTCAGCATTTGAGATGCTAAAATATTACTCATAATAGACGAATCATAGGAGATGGGATTTTATGAGGAAATTAGCAAGTATACAGAGAATATGGAAGATTGAGCCGATTGAAGGGGCAGATAGAATAGAATTAGCTTACGTTCTTGGCTGGCAGTGTGTTGTAAATAAGGATAAGTTTCAACCAAACGATCTTGCGGTATATTTTGAAATTGATAGCTTTTTGCCAATTCGTAAGGAGTTTGAATTTCTTCGAGCATCCAGCTACCGCAAGTCGGATGTTTTGGGTGAAGGATTCAGATTGCGTACTATGAGATTTCGCGAAAAACTTTCTCAAGGGCTATTGTTACCAATAGACCAATTTCCAGAATTAACCGATATTGACGAAATTGGAAAGGATGTTTCTGATATAATAGGAGTCAGAAAATGGGAGATTGAGGAGAAGATAACTACAGGGGGAACTGTAATCGGAACTCTTCCTTTGGATGTCCCTCATACCGATGAAACAAGAGTTCAAGCCGAACCGGAACTGATCAATGATTTTGCGGGACTTGAGTATTATATTAGTACCAAGATGGACGGGTCTTCCCATTCTGTTTCCTTGGACGAAGATGGCTTTCATGTAACCGGACATAATTATGAATATAAGGATGATGGAAAGAGTGCTTTTTATGACCTGGTAAAGAGAGAAGATATTGAAAATAAGGTTCGGAAATATTGCGCAAAGAATGATATCAGGATTTTGACTATTCAAGGGGAATTATGTGCGCCGGGGATACAGAAAAACAGGTTAAAACTGACTCGTCCGGAGTGGTATGTTTTTAATGTCCGAATAGAAGGAAAAAGAGTCGGACTCAAAAGAATGCAGGAAATATGTGATATATTTGGATTACGGATGGTACCTGTTGAAGAAGTTGGCACAGATCTACCATCAAAATATCCTACAGTTGATGATCTTCTAAAGAGGGCAGATGGTGAATACCCCGGAGGAGGAAAGAAGGAAGGGATTGTCATTCGTCCGACTGAGCCGGTATTTTGTGATAGAATAAGCACAGATTTATCCATGAAGGTTGTCAATAACAATTATCTATTAAAGAACGAAGAATAACAAATCATTCAATATGTTTATTTCTTTTAATCATGAATGAAGAGGAGGGCGTACGGATGAGTTTTTTTAAAACAATTGATTATAAACAGCTTGCAGAGCGTTTGCGTTGTTTGCGGGATTCTTCTAATCTCAATGAAGCTGAAATAGCTGGTAGGCTTATGGTTTCTCCTCAGGCAGTAAATAAGTGGATGACAGGAAAGACACTGCCTGACCTCCAGCATTTGTGCGATCTGAGCGAGTTGTTTGGGGTGTCAACCGATTTTATTCTGAAAGGACTGACTTCGGAGTGCTTAAATATAAACAAAACTGATATTAGGGAGTATATCGTATTTATGGGCGCTGATAGTAACAATTCTGTTCAGGTTAATGTTGAATTTGATAAAATTAAAAATACTAAGGATTTAAATAAACGTTTGAAAGCATATTCAAAACTAATCGCTGCGTGAAAAATGAATTGGCTAATTATTGCCTTTTTGAAATGATGACATATAATATTTGTAACAGAACCCAACACGCCTCTCAACGATGCGGACCATGTTGGGTCTTTTGATTTTTAGGGGAAAAGAACGGTAACAGTGGAGTATTTGGCGACAACATACAACCGAGCAGAACTGTGAACGATTCCTGACTGGAGAAAACATTTATGGCTCTGCTCGGTTGGCGAGCAATGCGAGACCGAATGAGCGATGCATCGCAACGCTTTTTCTGATGTGCTGATTTCCGAATCAACAGCTGAATAAACTTCGCTCAAAAAAATGAGCGTAGTTTTGAGCGAAGTTTGAGTGCCAAAAGATAATTTGAGTAATTATAGGCTTACTGCAAAGATTAACCTATAATTTCCGACAATGAGGTTTATTATGCTCAATATTTTTATATAATAATATATATATTATGGATACATATATAAATATGTATATAAAGTTGACTAATTATACATAATATTATATAATATTCTCATCAAGGTGGTGATTATATGTCTGGCTTTCAAGAATACTTAGATGATGCTTTGAAAAAGGTATCTTTTTCAGAAAAAGAGAGC
>DFFQ01000015.1 GCA_002371025.1 Lachnospiraceae bacterium UBA3772
AAGGTGGAATGGTTTATGTTTGGTAAATTCATAAAAACATACTATAATAATTATTAGTGAAATTTTATTAGCATAAAATAATAAGAGACGAGGGTTATATGCAGGGAAAGATAAAAGTATATGCAGGTGGTGGAAGAACCGGAAAATCCACAGCTATGTATAATGAAATAATAGATAAAGCTATAGAAAATCCTGATAAGAATTATTATTTAATAGTTCCGGAACAGGTTACCAGTATTCTGGAAAGAAAATTCATTGCTCTTATGAAAGAGAGACATGGGAGCGCTGGTTTTTTTAATATAAGTATTTTAGGTTTTAACAGACTGGCTCATCTTATATTTGAAGAGGCAGGGCATACTGAAAAAATGCCATTGGAAGAATATGGTAAAAGTATGCTTGTTCGTTATGCTCTGGGCAAATTAAAGGAAGAATTAAAAGTTTATAAGGGAAGCATTGAAAGAAGAGGTTTTATAGACAATATGAAATCCATTATTTCGGAAATGCTTCTTTTTGACATTTCACCAGAAGATTTAGAGAAGGTCCTTAGTGATCTGAATAAAGAAGATGCGATTTATAATAAACTCAGTGATATCATCCTTGTATATAAAGAATTCCTTTCAGCTGAAAAAAACAGCAGATACTCAATACCGGAAGAGACTCTTTCTATATTTGCGGATATTCTGAATGAAGAGAAGATATTTGATAGAAAGAATATCATTAGAGACGCAGTATTTTATTTTGATCATTTTACAGGATATACTGCAGTTCAGATGAATGTGCTTCAGGCGGTTAAAAAGTGGGCTGAGAGTATGACTTTTGCCATTACCATTGATGCAGCTATTCTCCGTAATAACAGGACAGTTAAAGAATATGAGCTTTATTATGAAAGTTATGATATGTATCTTACTCTGATAGACAGACTGGGAGAGGCTGATATCAGATTTTTTGACGTGGATAAAACAAAAGAAGATCACGAGTTACGTGCCATGGCAGATAAGATCTTTCGTTTCCCTGTTAAACCATATGAAAAAGAAAATGGAAGAGTTCTCATTAGTAAATGTTCCACTCCTTTAGAGGAGCTTCGTGTGGCAGCAGAAATGATAAGAAAAGAAGTAATAGAAAATAATAAGCGCTACAGGGATTTTGCTATTATCAATGGACAGTTGGAAGAGTTGAGCCCTATTTGTGAGGAAGTATTAAGAGATTATGATATTCCATTTTTCTCAGATTATAAGAGAAAGTTTTCAAGTAATCCATATACTGAAAGTATCAGGGAATTGCTACTTATATTGGATAAAGACTATAGTTATGACGGCGTTTTTTCTTTCTTTAAAACCGGTGTAATGGATAGATATTTAGAAAAGAAAAACTTAGATCCTGAACTGATAGAATGTTATGAAAATACAGTTATAGCTCATGGGATAAGGGGAAAGAGATTATATGGAAAGAAAGTGACAGCTTTCCTTGGAAAGAGGGAAGTTGCAACTGAAGTTTTAGAACAGTTAGAGGAAGAAGATAAAGTAAGACAGGCATTTTTAGAGGTTATGGAGCCGCTTCATAAGGCTGTAAAAAAGAAAAAGAAGGTTAATGTAAGAGAATTTACAGAAGCCATTAGATTTGTAATAGGTCCTGAAATGCTTGATTTTTCAAGCTGTGTAACAGAAGCAGAAGAGACTTTAAGAGAGTTGGAAAGACCTGCAGAAGAGATGGCATATCATGCAATTCCGGGGGTAATAGATGAGATCCTTCTTAAGTTAGAGGATATTCTTGGAGATGAAGAAATGACTATCCATGAATATGAGGAAATCCTTGGAACAGGTATCGATAATCTTGCCATAGGTGTTATTCCACCGGTGCAGGATGCAGTCATCGTTGGAGATCCGGAACGTACACGACTTATAGATGTGGATACTGTATTTTTTATCAATATGGTAGATGGAGTTGTACCACCAAAAGCAGCGCCGGATGGACTTATTACTGATAGAGACAGAGTAAAGATAGATGAAGCATTTTCAAAAGCAAATATGAAGAAGAAAATGGCTCCGGGTGAAACATTAAAATCCTATATTGAATACTTTACTCTTTATCTTATATTTGAAAAGGCAAAAAATAAGCTGGTGCTTTCTTATGCAGAAAGTGATATGAGCGGTTCTGATAAGGAAAAGTCATTTATTCTTGGAAGAATTGAAAAACTTCTTCCGAGTGTTAAGGAAGTAAAGAGAAAAAGAACAGAATTCTGTGGAACAAAAAAGACAGATATCTTTGATTATACTAAGACCTATAGAGAGGTTGTGGAGAGTCTTTCTCTGGAATTTAAAGATTTAGATCTTCCAAAATTAAAGAAGTTAATGGAAAAAGATAATGAGTATAAGAATAATAATCTTGTAAAACTGGGAATCTATAAGAACCTTTTGGGAGAAGATGAATTAAGATGTAACATTGGTGATGCAGCATTTTTCCTTAACAGACCTGATGCTATATCCCAGGATATATTAAAAGATTTAGATATAAAGATTTCTGTATCCAAGCTTGAAAAATATGCTCAGTGTCCATATCTTTATTATCTTACATATATTCTTGGACTTAAGGAAAGAAGAGGCCATGATACAGATCAGTTAGACCTTGGTAATATAATACATAGCGTTTTGGAAAAGGCTTTTAAAAGAGTAAATGCTGAGTATAATGGGGACTTTAATCTTGTATCGGAGGAACAATTAAAAGAGATAACTGACCTTAGTGTGATAGAAGCTGTAACCGAGAATAAAGAGGAACTTCTAAGGGGAGATGAAAAAACCGGTAAAGATATCTTTGTTCTTGAAAATATAAAGAAGATAGCAAGAGACACCATGGATACTCTTTCATTTCAAATGAAGCAGGGGAAGATGAAGCCTCAGTTTGTAGAGACCGGCTTCAAGGCAGAATTTACTGCAAAAAATCCTGATGGAACCAAGGTGCCTGTGGAGATAAAAGGAAAGATCGATAGAGGTGACATTTTCGCAAAAGATAATGATATCTACGTAAGAATAATAGATTATAAGACGGGAAATAAGAAGCTGGAATTAAAGAAGATCTTAAGTGGTGAAAGTATACAGCTTTCGGTTTACCTGGGTATCATTCTTCGACTTATTAAAAAGAAGTATGAAGAATCAGGAGAAAATGTTATTCCTTCTGGTTTTTATTATTACCACATATCAAATCTTAATGCTGATGCAAAGGATTTAAAGGGAATTGATCCTGAGGCTGAGGAGTTTATCGAAAAGACAAGAGAAAGTGCTTTAAAACAGCAGGCCCTTCGTGGACTTCCTAACATCGATGCAGATAAAGAAGGGGATGAAAAATATCGTTCTCTTATGATCCAGGAAGAAAGAATGGCTGATGCTAAATCTGCAGATGGTATGGTGCTTCCTATAAAGATAAAAGAGGATAAGATAACCGGCAAATATGCATCTGCTGAAGATCTTAAGGCTGTAACAGAATTCAGCCTTCAAAAGATGGAAGAAACTACGGCTAAGGTTCTTACAGGAAATATAGATAAGAGTCCTCTTTGTGATTCAAAAACAGGCAGTGGATGGGCCTGCGAATGGTGCAAAGCAAGAGAGGTGTGCCGTTTCATGGATGGATCAGGAGATCCTCGTGTCCGCGCAAAAGAAGATGATTCATTGAAGAAGATCATCGAAAAGGGAAGAGAGATAAACAGCAGTCTTTCTAATCCTATTTTTTTAAGTAAGGAAGAGGAAGCCAAATTTATCGATAATATAGAAAATGATCTTGATATAGAGGATGAGGAGTAAGCAGATGGGTTGGAATAAAGGTCAGCAGGCTGTCTTAGACAGCCTTAAAAATGATAAAAATGTACTTGTTTCAGCTGCTGCTGGATCAGGCAAGACGGCAGTATTGGTACAGAGAATAATCGATACTGTAAAGGAAAGAAAAGCCGGGATAGACGAGATACTGGTTGTAACATTTACAAGGGCTGCGGCAGCCCAGATGAAGGGAAAGATTGTAAAAAAATTAGAAGAAGCAGCAGAAAGTTGTGAAGATGAAGAATTAAGCAAATATCTTTATAAGCAGCTGGGGCTTTCTTCTAATGCAGATATCTCAACCATAGACAGTTTCTGTAACCGGGTTGTAAAAGAAAATTTTAATAAGATAGGTATAGATCCGTCTTTTGCTACATTTGATCAGGGAGAGATAAAGCTTTTAAACAGTGACATTTTAGATGAGACTATGGATGAGCTTTATGCAGAGGATGAGGAAGTACGCAAAGTTGTTTCTGCATTTTTAAAAAGAGGGATAGACGACAGTGATTTTAAGGAGGTGATCCTTAAGATAAGTTCTATTTCGGATGGCTTTGCAGATCCTGACAAATGGCTTAAAGAGTGTGAGATACTTCCTGAGGAACTTACCGATGAGGATATCAATCAGCTTCCATGGGTTAAGAAACACGTGGAAGATATCAAGAAAAGAATAGAATGCTATATTAAAGATTATAAGAAAGCAATAAATTATTTAGAAGGCCTTGCAGAATTTGAATCGGATGATAAGACTCTTAATCAGATAGATAAGCTGATGATTCTGCTTAAAGAAGACGAAGAATTCCTTACTTCTTTTGTTATTGCTAATTCTTTAAGAGCGATGAGGGTCGCATTAGAAAACCATGAAAAATGGGGAAGGATGCCCAATGCAAATAGAATAGCGGAAGTTGAATCAATCAAGAAAATGAGAAATATCTGTAAAGAAGCATTTGATAAAGGGAAACTTCTGTTTTTTAGTGAAGAGGAGATAAGAAATGAGCTTATTACGATTGTACCTATAGTGAATGTGCTTTTGAAGTGTGTAAACTGTTTCAGAGCAAATCTGATGGAAGAAAAGAAGAGACTGAGAAAGTATGAGTTTAGCGACATAGCTCATTTTACTTATAATGCACTTTTTGATAAAGAAGCTAATGCTCCAAGTGCCCTGGCCAAAATATATTCCGAGAAATATAAATATATCTATATTGACGAATATCAGGACAGTAGTGACATGCAGGAGAATATCCTGAACAGTGTTGCAAGAAAAGACCATAATGGAAATATATATAATATTTTCATGGTAGGTGATGTAAAGCAGAGTATTTACAGATTTAGACAGGCCCGTCCTCAGCTTTTCCTTTCAAAGGAAGATACTTATTTAAGTGATGAGCTTACCGGAACAATCCTTTATCTTAATATGAATTACAGATCCAGTAAGGAAATTCTGGATGGAGTAAATTTTATATTTGATAAGGTAATGAGAAAAGATTTCGGCGGCATTGAATATGATGAAAATGTAAAACTGAATGCTCCGGATAAAGAAATCTATAATGGGAATTTTCCAACTCCGGAGGAAGATATACTCACTTCGGGAAAACCTGAGATTATATTTGTAAAAAAAGAGGCAGGATCTTCTGAGGAAGGTAAGAATAAAGAAGATAAGGATAAAGAAGAGACTGAAAAAGAGGATGGTTCAAATGAAGAAAAGCCAGAAAAAACATTAGCTGAATTAGAAGCTTCAGTAATAGCAGACAGGATAGATGAACTGATCAATGGAGATAAGCCTTTATACATAAGAAATGAGGAATATGATCCTTCAAAAGGAAATGGACGTTTTAGAAAAGCGGAATATAAGGATGTGGTAATTCTTCTTCGCAGTATAAGAAATATAAAGGAACTAACTGCGGCATTAGGTTATAGAAAAATCCCTGTTGCTGTAGATGATGACAGTGAATTTTTTGATGCAGCAGAAATACTTACCATAATAAGCATCCTTAAATGTATTGATAATATAAGGCAGGACGTGCCTTATGCATCATTTCTGCTTTCTAAGATAACTGGAATTACAGATGATGAGATGGCTTATGTTGTTTCTAAAGTAAAGATAGAGAATACTTATCTTTATGACAGAACTAAAAAGTTTGTAGATAAATTTATTGATTCTGATCTTGAAAGAGAAAGGGTAATCGCTGGAAAGATTAAAAAGGCTCTTGATCTGATCAGGCGTTGGAAGAAAGTTAAGAGATATATTACTATTGCAGAGTTGCTGGAAATAATCTATAGAGATACGGATTATGATATCTATGTTTCTGCCATGCCAGAAGGAAATAAAAGACTTGGTAATCTTATATCTTTAAAGAGACATGCTGAAAGTTTTGAAGCAGGAAACAATAAAGGACTTTTTGATTTCTTAAGGTATTTGGAAAAACTAAAGATCCATACTAAGGAATTTTCAAATAATTCAGGTCTTAAAGAGACTGGCAATGTAGTACATATTACCACGATCCATAGTAGTAAGGGACTGGAATATCCTGTGGTATTTGTATCTAAGTTAGGTAAGAAGTTTAATGAAATGGACCAGAAGAAGGCGGTAGCTGTCAGTGCTGATTATCATGTTATTCCACAAAAGATAAGAGAAATTGGCGGAAAATACAGACTTAAGGAAGATGGATTATTCAGAAAAGCCATTAATGGAATGGATAAAAGAGAAACTTTATATGAAGAGCTTAGAATACTCTATGTTGCATTTACCAGAGCAAAAGAAAAGCTTATCCTGACAGGAACATATGAAGTTCATAAGAGTGATAATAAAGGACTTTCATATAGCCAGCTTGTAAATGCCACAAGCTATATGGACTTTATAAGACCTGTTATTTGTGACTATGAGGAAGAGATTTCTGATTATTTTGATATTAAGATAATTGACAGTTCAGAGTTTGTTACAGGCGCTGAAAATAAAAGAACTGATGTGGCAGTTGAAAAGAATGAGAATATTCAGGATATTGAAAGAACTCTTCTGGCAATTGAAGTACTAAAAGAAGATAATGCAAAGATAAAAGAAGAGGAGAAGAGGATAAAGGAGAGATATGAGTTTGTTTATCCTCAGTGGAAGGCTGCGAAGACCAAGGCTAAGATGTCGGTATCGGAAATCAAGAAGTATAATATGTCTCAATCGGAGAAGATGTCTCAATCGAGAAATGGCACATTGGCTGACGGGACGTTGGCTGACGGCCCATCGACAGATGTTCCTCCGGCTGCTAAGGATGCAGCCTTCGAAACATCTGTCTCTGAGGCTATGTCAGCCGAGAGGACGTCAGCTGATGGGCTTTCATCCGAGAGGCATATTCCTTATGAACTGATTTCCGATAGTGAAGGCTCCGCCGGTAGGACTTCATTAGAAGTGAAAGATGATGGGCTTTCATCCGATAGTGAAGGCTCCGTTGGTAGGGCTTCGTTGACTGGTGAGAGGTCGGGGGCGAGGTATGGTACTTTGATGC
>DFFQ01000038.1 GCA_002371025.1 Lachnospiraceae bacterium UBA3772
CCATGATTTTGGACTTGCCACATCTTCGTATTCCGGTTATCACTTTAATATCAGGAATACCAATTAATTCGGCAATCTCATTTAGATATTTGACTCTTTTTATTAGTTTCATTCCATCACCTCCACGATTATAATACATTCTCTATTCCCCAATTTCAACTTTTTTTTATTTTTGGGGAATAAGGTATCTTTCCCTAACCGTCATCAAAATATCCTTTCCCAATTTATATTGAGAAAGGATATTAAAGGATCTGGACTCATTCAATAGTTAACTCTTACAAAAAGGTGCACACAAGGTGCAAATCAACATTATTATTCTTCGGAAACACCTATTTACAAGGATTAGAAAACAAATATCCTATACTGCCCCAGCAGACGAACAGTATATTTATCATTTCATTAATCCTTTCAAAATTGAAAATACCATAAACCGCTCTAAACCTATTCTTTTGAATATGCTCTAATCCGTTTCCGCCTGCCACTCCAAATATCTCTACAGTTTCAACCGGATATGAATCAAACTGATCTTTCATAATTAGATTCATTGCCTGAAGCTGTTTTACCGAATCAAGACTCATATGATTCTCATAGTCATCAAGACTTATTCCTTCCCATGGATTATTCATCTTTTCTTAACCTGATACATTATCCTTAACCTCTGTGCTTCATTTGAATCAAATCCAAACTTCTCGTAAAATGGAATCTTATCCGGCATAGCACAAAGCTCTACCGCAATGTTAGTGCCACTTACTCCATTCTCATCAATATATTTCAACAGTTCATTGATCAGCAGTCTGCCTAATCCTTTTCCCTGATACTCCGGCCTGACTATTACGTCCTTTATGTAATAGCATAATCCTTTATCACCTATGACCCTTGCCATGGCAATAATGGTATCTCCATCAAAGAATGAAATTCTAAAAAGCGTATTCTCCATAGCAAGTCTGGTCTGTTCTAGTGTAGGCGGCTGTCCCCATACCGATTCCCACAAAAGACAGAATTCCTCTGCGCTGAGCTCATTATATCTTATTTCATAATTATCATTCATAATAACTCCTAACTATTAATCCTCACATATCATTTTCCATGCATCCACCAATCGTTCCATATTCCATGCCGCATTAGCCGGGCTAGTTGAAGGAAGACATATAGCAGGTCTTCGTAAACAGGGTTCGGTGTACTTCTTATAATACTTTAATGCGGTCTTGCCATTAACGTATATTGCCCTGATATCAGCAGTATTTAATATCAAATTCAGATCATTTGCTGTCACATTTTTAATACTGGCATCCGAAGAGCCTTCAATATCACAGGACTTTATCACATCCCAAACAGCTATATGATTCCGAAGAAGAAACTCTTTCTTCTCCTCGATGCTTTGCGGCACATTCTCACCAAATACAAATGCAACAACTTTCCAAAAACGATTCTGCGGGTGTCCATAAAAGAAGCCTTCCTCTCTGGATTTTACAGAAGGGAAGCTTCCAAGTATCAATATTTTAGAATTCTTATCATATACAGGTGAAATTGGATGAATATTCATAATCTCCCATCTTATCTTATTAAAGTGTCAAGAAGTTCATAACCAAAGCGACCATTATATCTTTTTCTTCAGGTCTTGATTCCGCAATCATTAAAGTAATAGCAACGAGAGCGCCATCACTGATAATCTTTTTTCCATCTCTGAATAATGCATTATTCTTTCCCAAAAATTCAAGGAATAGTGATGCTGCAATTCTTTTACACCCATCTGCATAAGGATGATCTTTTATCATAAAATATAGCAGGTTGGCAGCCTTCTCTTCCAAAGTTGGATATGCATCCTCTCCAAATGCACTCTGATAAACTGCAGCAATAATACCTTCAACCTTTCCTTTTTCTTTCTCAAGTCCAAATACATCTGTCTGGAAAGAATCTCTCATTGCATCAACCATTGTACCATATCTTTCTATCGCAGATATTTCTTTCCTTCGCCCCAGGCTTTTCCGACCTTCTCTCCAAGAAACAAATATGTATTGCTAAAAGACTCATACAAGATAAGACCGGAAAACATTCTCTCAGCTTCAGCTTGAAGCAAGAATGCGCAGGGAAAAGCTTCTTTTGGAACACACAGATCTTTCCATAGAAAAAATTGCTGCCATGCTGGGTTACAGCAATAACAGCAATTTCTATAAAGCGTTTAGGGAATACTACGGAACATCACCAAGGCAGCTTTGATTTATTATGGTCAATAAAATTTCGATTTGTCTTAGCACATAAAATTCAAAGTAAGTTAAATATCCATGCTATCCTGATTAAGCAAGAAATCATATACATTCATCATCAGCACACCTTCGTCATTGTAGAGAGGAGCAACAGCATCCTTGGTGATGATGATTTTCTTAAATCCGTCTCCCGTATTAATCAAAGACCTTTGTTCCTGCTTCAACTTTTCCACATCAGGAATCGCATATGCAGCTTGAATATAGTATCTTTTCGAGCCCTTATTGCATACAAAATCTACCTCCAGCTGTTTCCTTATTTTTTTTCCTGACTTATCAACCTCATTCATAACAACTACGCCAACATCCACATTGAAGCCACGTACTTTAAGCTCGTTGAAAATGATGTTTTCCATGACGTGTGTTTCTTCCACTTGTCTAAAATTGAGACGGGCATTTCTAAGACCAAGATCGGTAAAATAATACTTAGAGGGAGTACTGATATACTTTTTCCCCTTTATGTCGTATCGAATTGCACTATCTATAAGAAAAGAGTCCTTTAGGTAGTCAATATATTTTATTATAGTGTCTTTACTTATTGTCTTATTTTTTATGCTCTTAAATGTTGCCGAAAGCTTACTGGGATTAGTAAGCGAACCTATCGCTGAAGATAAGATGTTAATAAGTTCTTCCAATTCAGCTTTATTTCTGATATTGTTCCTTCCTGTAATATCTGAAATATATGTTTCTTCAAAAAGCGATTTCAAAAAATCTGATTTCTGATCTGCTGTCTCAAAGCCCAGAACAAGAGGGATTCCTCCAAAGAGCACATAATCTCTCCAGCCCTCGCTTCTTTCTCCCTTATACACGCTCATGAACTCAGAAAATGTTAACGGATACATATGAACTTCATCACCACGTCCGCGAAATTCTGTAATAATGTCCTTTGAAAGGAACTTAGCATTACTGCCTGTCACGTACACATCCACGTTTTTCTTTCTTCCAAGGCTGTTCAGAACAGACTCAAAATCTTCCAGCAGCTGAACCTCATCAAGAAGTATATAGTACATATCATCGTCAGCCATACGCTCCATCAAGTATGGGAATAACACTTCCGGGTCGCGATATTTTTTGTTTTCGAAAGAGTCAAATGCAATCTCTATAATATGACCTTTGCCAATACCTTCTTCAACTAGATGCTCTTTAAACAGATTAAACAGAAGATAGGATTTCCCACATCTTCTCATGCCTGTAACGACTTTAATCAGCCCATTGTGTTTCTTTGATATCAATTTATTCAGATATATGTCTCTATGTATTTCCATAAAAAACCTCATATTTCTAGTGAACAAAAAGGCGGATTCCGCATTTTTATCTAATAGAATTATAATCTCTTGCATGAGACAAATCAACATCTAAATAGACATTTTTGCGGATTCCGCATTTTTATCCATGGTCGATTATTTCAAAGATAAAAGCTCCACAAACCTGATTCATCAAATTATTTCTTTTAACTCTCCCTTAATCAAGACAACCTGGCCATCAGCGAATTCATTTCTTCACCAGCTGTTATCTTCAATATCCTTCGTATCCCTTGAACTTCTACTTAAGATATGCTTAATTTGTCCATATTTGTACCAATCCATTCAGTCATTGCCTTGTTAGTCCTATACAGTTCCTCATACTTGTCTTTCCCTGCAAAGAAAGCCATAGAAACAAATTGATTTGCCAATATCATGTACGGAATAGCCTTCTTTTCTGAATCCGTTAATTTTACAACACTGTCATATCCGTACATAATCTCTTTCATGACTTCTACCCAGGCAAGTAACTTTTCTTCGTTTCCTTCTTCAAATGACTCTGACAGTATGGCAGTTGCAGCATAGCATGGATCAAATATCCGGGCGTTTTCCTCACTTAGTTCAAAATCTATAAATCCCCACTTATCCTTAGCAAGAATAATGTTGCTGGGATTAGGATCTCTATGAATTGTCTGACGTGGCAGTTCCCTATAGAGATTATTAAACTCCGCAGCATAATTCTCCAAAACATCAGGATCCAGATCTATCTTATCTTTTAACGTTGGGATTGCCCACTCTTTAAGAGTCTTTCCCAAGTCCGCCTCTTCCACGATTGCATCTATCTTCGAAAGAGCAAGGTCCAGCTGCCCTATTACTTCCCCGATAAAGCGTGCTTTTTCTTTATAATCATCAAGATAAAGCCCACTCGCCATAATTCTCTCACCTTCTACTTTTTTAGTAAGGGTGAAGTATAGTTCACCAACTGTAACAAATTCTCTTCCATCAGTAGTCGGAATAACTACCGGAGCAGTAAGTCCAACACTGTTAAGTGCTCTTGAAATTTCTACCGCTTTCTTCACTGAGCCGAGATTAGCCGTATACTTGATCACCTTATCGTTTCCGACATACTTCGCAGAATCACTAATCTCTCCGGTCTCCGGAAAGACAATATCCGATACCTTCTCATCCTGAAGCCCCCAATTTACCAGCACTTCAGATATCAACTTGTTGCTGACCATGATGTGTTCCTCCTGAAAAATATTAATTCTATAAGGTCTTTTAGCCTTATAATTACGAAGGTACTGCGCTGGGGTATATCCAATCTCACGAATAAAGGCTCTGTAAAATCCAGAATATGTTTCAAAGCCATACTCATAAATAACGTCGTTTTTCTTTCTTCCCAAGCCTATCTCATAGATAGCATACAGGAGTTTTCTCCTTAAAATGTACTGCATAACCGGTATTCCAACAGCTGATTGGAACAATCTGTAAAAATGAAAAACAGAATATCCAGCAATTTCCGCCAGCTCTTCTGCAGTAATATCTCGCTTAACATTGCTATCAACATAATCTAATGTTTTCTGGATCATCTCCCTAACCATACACAGTTCCCTCCTTTCTGCAATATTTCGTAGCTACACACCAATCTTAGTCGTTTATGTTAAAAAAAGCATTTCCGTTTTTGCTATAATCTGATACTGCTATCACCTTAATCACTCATGCATAATATACTCAGTATCCTCCGCAATCATCTCAAGCATAATGCGCGCAAATTTCTCATCAAACTGGGTACCCATTCCGTTTTCTATCTCTCTCTTCACGTGATCCTGCGGGATGATGTCACGGTAACTCCTGTGGCTGGTCATTGCGTCATAAGCGTCCGCAACGGCTATAATCCTTGCTTCTTCAGGGATATCTTCTCCTTTCAAACCATCGGGATACCCTCTTCCATCGTACCTTTCATGATGCCATCTCGCCCCGGTAACCAGTTTAGGCATTTCGGTTATGGTCGCTAGTATCTCTGCTCCCTTCACGGGATGTTTTTTTATCTCCATATATTCCTCATCGGTAAGCTTTCCCGGTTTATTAATAATTGTATCAGGAACACCGATCTTTCCAACATCATGCAAAAGTCCTATCATATAGAGTTCTTCCAATCTTTCTTCGTCATACCCATATCTTCTGGCGATTTCCCTGGAATACGCTGCTACCCTTTCAGAATGTCCGTTCGTATATGCATCTTTGGCATCTATCGTTTTTGCAAGAGTATGTACCACATGTAAGGAAAGACTTTTCAGCTCAGCTGTTTTTTTGGTTACCTCCCTATGGAGATCTTTCTGCAGCTTGGTAAAATCAATAAGGTTTCTTACCCTTATCTTTAAGGCTTCTGAAGAGAACGGTTTTCGAATAAAATCCATTGCCCCCAAAGAAAGCGCCTTTGTCTCAGAATCAGAGTCTTCATTAGCTGTAAGGAAAATGACAGGTACGGCCTCACGGGAATTTTTGCTCTCCCACTCTCTTAATGCACGAATTGTCTCAAATCCATCCATTTCCGGCATTTTGATATCAAGCAAAATAATATCTATCGGATTCATCGTAATGTAATCCATCAAAAGTCTGCCGTTCTTAAGGCATGTAACCTTAAGACCCGCTTCCGAAAGTATCATATTAGCCTGTTTAAGTATCGTAGTATCGTCATCGACAACAACAACTCTCTCATCCATAAATACTCCCTCTCTTTCACTCTTCTCGATTGATCACCCCAGGTATTTTATCATAATCAAAATCGTCCACAGCTTTCAGGATAGCTTCAACCCGCTCCGTTTCTTCTTTAGGAATCTGATATTTTTCCAATGTTTGTGCAACACAAACCACGCTGTCAAAATCAAAGTTAGCACAATACTCCAAAAGCTTCCTGTAGGTTTCATTTAATTCCTCATTGGAGATAACAGGGCGCTCATCGTCCCCTTCAGTCTTCTCCTGATTGTTTAACGGCTCCAGTTCTTTTGCCAGTTTTCTGTATTGCGAAATCAACTCAGGCAATTCTTCTTCAAGTATTATAATGTCACCTGAATCCCCTGCTTTTTCCAATTTTGCGGCAAAATCTCCAAGTTCTAGTGCTCCTATAATCCTTGATGTACTCTTAAGTGCATGCACCTTTATCGTAGTATTCTTTATATCCTTCGCGGCCCAGAATGCTTCGATTTTATCTGCATTTTTCTCTGCTGTATCAAGGAACTTTTTCAATGTTATCAAATACGCTTTGCCACTTCCACAGTGTTTAATCCCTGTTGCCACATCTATTGAATTTATATTCCTTATAAAGTCCGGTAACACGCCATCGATACCATAGGTGTCACCGGTATTACCAACCATAGCCAAATTATCGACATTACCGGTCTCCACTCCCTCATCCAATGCAGGTATAACTTTTTCCTTCGGTAAATACTGTAAAAGCATACCTTCCAACCTGTCGGGATCGATTGGCTTAGTCATATAGTCATCAAACCCTGCTTTGATGTACATTTCGCTCATACCGGATATTGCATTTGCAGTAAGACATATAATCGGCGTCTTATAATTCGGGGTATCTTTCAACCCCCTCATTTCTCCAAGAACCTCAATACCGTCCTTTTCCGGCATCATATGATCCAAAAAAATCACATCATACTGTTTTTTCTTAAACAGCCCGATTGCTTCATCTCCATTTTCCGCAGTATCAATCTGAATCTTCGTACTGCTTAACAGTCCTAAGAAAACTGTAAGGTTTACTGGAGCGTCATCTACAACAAGCACTTTTGCTGTCGGTGCAGTGAACTTCTCGCGATAGCCTTTTCGTTCTTTTAACGTCTGTCTGAACGCATCCTCGTAATCACCGATTGGATTCCATTTAACCACTTTCTGCTCCAGATTAAAGTAAAATACCGAGCCCTCTCCGTAGACACTCTCTACCTGAAGGTGACTTCCCATCTTTACAAGAAAGCTCTGTGCAATGGTCATACCAAGACCCGTGCCTTCAATATTGCGATTTCTTTTCTCTTCAACACGCTCAAAGGCTTTGAACATCCGGCTTATATCTTCAGGCTTAATTCCTATTCCAGTATCGGCAACGCTAACCTTCAAAATAACAGCATCCTGCTTGTCCGGTATCTTTTCATATCCAACAGAGAAAGTAACCGACCCCTCTTTTGTGTATTTCACGGCATTTGATAAAATATTAGTAATGACCTGCTTTATTCGGATTTCATCACCGTTAAGGATTGAAGGTATTCCACTGTCAATGTCCAATTTGAAAGTCAGCCCTTTGTCTTCTGTTTTCTTCTGCACCATGTTCACAAGGTCGTTTAACATGGATACAAATCTGTAATCCCCATTGATAATATCCATTTTTCCGGCTTCAATTTTTGAAAAATCCAGAATGTCGTTAATTATTCCCAAAAGGGTATTTCCCGCCGTTCTGATATTCCCGGAATAACCGAGTATTTTCTCATCATCACTCTCTCTTAACACCATTTCGTTAAGTCCCAAGATAGCATTCATAGGAGTACGTATGTCATGGGACATGGTAGAAAGAAAGTAAGACTTGGCTTCATTTGCCTGATTTGCCTGTACTGCCGCTTCCGACAGTTTGCGATTGTAGATCATCAATGTGATAAAATTAAATATAAGCAATAAAACGAGCGCGACTGAAACATTTCCCAGCAAAAGCCAGTCAACAACGTGGCTTTCCATAAGTTCATCCTTTGGAATATATGCAATCAGATACCATACTTTCAAAGATTCAAACGGCGTATAGGATATCACGCACTCCTCACCTTTTGAATTGTAGATGGTCATCGAACCCACTCCCCCTATAATCTCGCTCTTAATGCGTTCGTATTCCTCGATAGAAACATCATTATAGGATCTGAAATATTGAAAGAAATTACTGTTTTTTAGAGATTTTCCACGTACAATATAGTCGCCGTCCTGATCAATAATACTTATTTCAACGTTCTCATACTCACCCTTTAAAAATACAAGTTTTTGCTTAAGACGACTGATTGGAACCACCCTCATCAAAAGGCCTGTCCTCATTTTTCCAGTATCCTCATCAAGCACCTGCACATAATTCATAAATGCAATCGATTGTATTCCGTTCATGGGATTCGTATAAGCCCTGGTTATATTGACCACTCCGTCAACATTGCTTACACTTTCAAGATTTTCAAAGATAGGTACATTTTTATAGGAAACTGAATAATCGCCGGTATCACCCGTTTTTTCTGTCGTAGAGATACCGGATAGTTCAGGATCATCCATAAAAATTAGATGGCCTGATATCTCAGGAGATATCTTTGCCTTTCGTATATAAGACATAGCCTCTTTTGCTGTCATCGGCGTCCCAGCTTCCGCAGACCGATTGATATAGTTCGACCATATATCGCACAAATGTTGTTCATCCTCAAGGTAGTTTGCAATAATCTGATCTACTGTGAGCGTCATTTTCTCATACGCTTCTATAACATTCTGCCTGCTTTCTTCTTCCATGGAGTTAGCGTAGCTGACGATAAAATACAATACAAGTCCGATGATAACAAGATTGGGAATGATTACCAGAGCTTTCTTCATGCGCCCCCCTCCGTTTTCTATTCAAAGGTTCCGTACTTTTTGATAGCATCCTCAATAGTAATATCGCCTCTTCCAACCTGATATGCCGCTTCTTTTATCTGCACTGTAAGTGAGTCCGTAATACCAAGCACTTCCGGAGATAAGGTACGGTCTGAAGGTACCTGTGCAAACGGTGCATAAACCGAATCCAAAGACATATCCGTAGTAGGTGTTACAAGCCGCTTTATCGAAGCCATCTCATTCAGTTCAGACTCCGTAATCAAAAAACGCATAAATTCATTTGTCATATCAAGATTATCGCAATCCTTGTTAACAGAAAATTCTACTGACGGACTATCTATAAAGTATCCGCCATCCTCTGTCAGAGGAATCGGTGAAAACGTGTAATTAAAAGGTGCCGCAGTAAATGCCTCCGACTGACTTTCTCTTTTTTTAGTTCCTGACACAGCATCTCCTGCACAAATCATCATCGGCACATCACCTTCAAAAAAGCGCAAAATCACCTGCGTATAGTTATCCTCAATCTTACTACATTCATCCAGATCGACGCAGCCGTTTTGGATTAACTGATCTACAGCTTCCAACGCCGGGCGCATGTATTCTCCTGCTGCAGGATTTAAATCATTTGCCATCTTAAGTGCTTCCGGATTATCGGATAGCGTGGCTACAAACATCGGATAAGCAACCGTATACATAAAGCAGCTAGAAGACCCCTGACTGTACCCCATCATAGGGCTTTTGTATCCCTTTTTCTTAAATTCTTCACACACTTTCAACAACTCTGTCCAGGTGGTAGGAACTTTCAGACCTTCCTTTTCAAACAAATCGTTGTTAACAAGCATGCCGTAACTTCTCGAAAAAATCGGTACCATCATCACATGCCCTTCTTCATCACTATTGATCAAACCTGAACGGATACATCCCAAATTAAATTTCAGCGAATCATCCGAAAGATCTTCCGCATGTGCAAACACCGAATCATACTTCTCATTACCAGCCATCGATGCATAGGAGAAGAAAATATTTGGTTTATCCTCCCCTTCAAGTGCAGTTCCAATTATGTTGCTATAATCATCCAATTTCACGTAACTAAGCTGTACCTTCGGATAAATTTTATTGAAACGGTCAAATTCCGCTTCCAATGCCTCAAAGTTATCATAGCTTCCAACCACGGTAATGTTACATTCCGTATTCACATCAAGAGTCGGAACGAAACCCTCTTCGTTTTTTTCCTGAGTTTTGTCGCTGCAAGCTGTCATAAACACCAAAATACCTATGAGTAAAATGATACATTTCATCTTCTTCATATGTTATCCCTCCTACTCCCATAAGCCTGTTTCGACACAATAAAAACTGTTTTAATTATACCATTTTTCACCTGTTTTTTTAATCTATAGCAAAAGAGCACTTTGTGAAAATTTTTTTAACACATATATTTCATTTCCCTCTTTTCAAATAATTCTAAACAATCACTTTTAGATACATTCTGCACAAATTAGTATTACTGTTTATCAAGATAAAATAGAAACGGCATTATGATCTTATCTTCTCATAATGCCGTTTCTATGAATATTATTCATTAAGTAATATAGAACTACTTGTTAACATTAAATGCGCTCATCTTTGGATAGACTGCAGATGCTCCCAACTTCTCCTCTATTCTAAGCAGCTGGTTATACTTAGCAACACGCTCAGAACGGCTTGGCGCACCTGTTTTAATCTGACATGTATTAAGTGCTACAGCAAGATCTGCAATAGTTGTATCTGCCGTTTCTCCTGAACGATGAGAAGAAATAGCTGTATATCCTGCTTTATGTGCCATCTTGATAGCCTCAAGTGTTTCTGATACTGAGCCAATCTGATTAAGCTTAATAAGGATTGAGTTTCCAGCACCAAGTTGGATACCCTTTGAAAGTCTCTCAGTATTTGTAACAAAAAGATCATCACCAACCAGCTGAACCTTGTGGCCAATCTTTTCTGTCATTCTCTGCCAGCCTTCCCAATCTTCTTCATCAAGACCATCTTCGATGGAGATAATAGGATACTTATCCACAAGTGATTCCCAGTGAGCAATAAGTTCATCAGATGTGAATTCCTTTCCAGACTTAGGCTGCTTATAGAAGCCTTTACCTTTTTCACTCTTCCACTCTGATGAAGCCGCATCCATTGCGATCATAAAATCTTTTCCTGGTTCAAAGCCGGCAGCCTTAATAGCTTCAAGGATTTTCTCTATAGCTTCCTCGTCACTCTTTAGCTGATTAGGTGCAAATCCACCTTCATCACCAACAGCTGTTACATCACCCATATCCTTGATCAAACTCTTAAGCTTATGGAATACCTCAGCACACCATCTAAGAGCTTCCTTAAAGGAAGGTGCACCTACTGGCATGATCATGAATTCCTGTGTATCTACAGCACTATCTGCATGAGCTCCACCATTAAGAATATTCATCATTGGAACAGGAAGCTTATTACCCTGAACACCACCGAGGAATCTATAAAGTGGTATATCCAGCGCAGTAGCCGCCGCACGAGCAGCTGCAATAGATACAGCAAGGATAGCATTAGCGCCAAGATTTGACTTATCCTTTGTTCCATCTGCTTTAATCATAGCAGCATCAACTGCATATGTATCTGAAGCATCTAAACCTACGAGGACATCATTTATTGTTGTATTGATATTTTCGACAGCCTTCTGAACGCCCTTTCCAAGATAGCGTGCTATGTCACCATCACGTAACTCAAGAGCTTCAAATTCTCCTGTGGATGCACCACTTGGAGCTGTCCCCCTACCAACTGTCCCATCGATAAGATACACCTCAGCCTCTACTGTTGGATTGCCTCTGGAATCCAGAATCTCTCTACCAATTACTTTTTCAATTTCAAGAAACATTTTTAATCTCCTTTACTCATCCTTTATATCAATAAAAACTTATACTAAAGCTCTTCCAAGATCTGCACAGTTTTCAAGCGCTTCATCATCAGGAGCATTGTTAGCCATTACACCATTTGTTACAAGATTTGCTCCTGCTGCAACAGCTCTGTCCTCCCAATCTCTCATCCACTGGCCATCTCCCCATCCATAAGAACCGAAGAGTCCGATTTTCTTTCCACTAAGAGATGACTCAAGCTCTGTGAACATAGGATCAAATTCTATTTCTTCAAGAACTTCTGCCCCCATTGCTGGACATCCAAATGCAACCGCATCAAAATCAGCAAGTTTTGAAGATGAAAACTCACTTGGTCCAAAAAATGTTACCTCAGCCCCCTTTGATTCTGCCGCTGCTCCTACTGCCTTAGCCATAGCTTCAGTATTGCCTGTTGCACTCCAATATACTACTGCTACTTTACTCATACTTTATCCTTTCTAGAGCTATATGCCCCTGTAATTTATTTAAGAACGTTCCATTTCGAACGTTTCATCACACCTTTACATTGCAACAACTAAGTTGTCTAAACCCACCCCTTCGGAGTATCTTTTCATATACTCAGCCGTGCACATTTTATATTTATCAAATGTATCCTTTGCCTTTTTCTCATCTCCATATACTTTCCAGCATCCGGTACATTTAGAACATTCCCCGTTATTTTCGATAAATCCCTTCACATCCTTAGGCGGATACCCAAGAAATAATCCAACCTCATGGGGAAAACATTTGCTGTCAGTAAATGATTCTAACTTCCTTTTTAAACAACAAATACAAGCATATGTATTTCCAACCTCATAGCCAAAACTTTTGAGGATATCTGAAGTCTCCTTATCACAGAGATCTTTCTTAAGAAATGACACACGAAATACATATATAAGAACTCTGTGATCAGAATACCTGACCGGAAGGATTCTAACCCCCTTTTTAGAAAGAAGGCCATTAAACCTTCTAACATCCTTCACCACTTCTGATCTGTCACCATAAGTACAGGTAAAAAGATTAGCTGTCTTTATTCCTGCAAGTGTTGGAGCACAAAACTCCACTATGTTTTTTTCAAACATCTCACGCTACTCCATTTATTAATCTTGTAAGCCATTCAATGCGTCTCTTAATCGTTTGTCGCATAGACTCAACCCCTTTCCAATTAAAAGCATCAACACAGTTAGTTATATCTAACCATAGGGTTTTTAAAATGTGACAAACACTTGTATTTAAACTTGTATCTGTCACACGCCATTTTGGTTAGTCGTAACTTACTATAATAAGTTTTACCATACTCTTAGTTAATAATCAAGTTTTTTCTCGTGAAGCCTCACATGACTAAAGTCACGAGTGTGCGGCGGTAATTCACCAAACGAATTCTGATCTTAAACAAATTTTGATACCTTTCCCTTTTCAATATATAGCAGATGATCACAGCAAAGGTCTATCAGTTCACTGTCATGTGTTGAAACAAGCACAGTATATCCAGCGCTTGCAAGCCGCGTAAGCAGATTTCCAACGACTTCCATATGCACATAATCAAGTCCCGATGTCGGTTCATCGAACAGGAGTATTTCAGCTTCCGAAGCAATTGCAGATGCAACAGCTACCCTCTGCTTCTGCCCACCTGAAAGGGCCATAGGATGCTTGTCTTTATACGAAAGAAGATCTAATCGATCCAATATCTCATGGCAACGTATCTCATCCTTTTCTTTCATTGAAAGAAAAACCTCTGCTTCTACGCTGTCGGTAAACAACTGATGATTCACATCCTGCATTACCATGTAGCATAATTTAAGCCGGTCTTTTGCCTTATAATCTGTTCCCAAAAGGCTTATCACTCCGGAACAGTCCTTCTCCAATCCACAAACACACCTAAGAAATGTTGACTTCCCGGTTCCATTTTTTCCAAGAACACCTATCACTTTTCCTCTTGGGAGCGAAAGCTTCGGAATATTAAGATTAAGAATATCCTTATCATTCTCTGTAAACTTTTTCTTCCTAAAAATATAAGGTCTTTTTTTATAAGAAAAGTAAAAATCTTTCAGCAGGATACTCTCACTTTCTCTCTTTGTTATAGGCTTTTTATTTGTATTTTTGTTCTTTTGTTCATCTATAATTTCCGTGTTTATCGGTCTGAGTTTTAAGTCTCTTATCTTATTTCTATCAAATGAAGAGAACTCTGTCCCGCTCCATTCTTCACCTATATCCCCATCCTTCATGTAGATCACACGGTCGACTATGTCCCTCAGATACCAAAGCCGATGCTCTGAAATTACTATTGTTTTTCCTTGTTCCTTCCACTTGATGATAAGCTGTCTTAAATCCTTTATTGACAAAGTATCAAGGTTTGATGACGGTTCATCCAGCAATATAATATTGGGAAATAGTGCTGCTACAGAAGCACATGCGATTTTTTGTTTTTCTCCGCCGGATAACTCAAACAAGCTCCTTCCAAGAAGTTTCTCAATATTCATATCCGATACAATAGCATTTTTTCTCTTTATTATTTCATCTGTATCAAGTCCTATGTTCTCCGGTCCAAATACAATCTCTCCATCTGTATCTACAGAAAAGAACTGGCTCCTTGGATTCTGGAAAACCGTCCCGACAATCCCTGCCATCTCGTACAATTCAGTCTGCTTAATATCATGTCCTGCAACTACCATGCTGCCTTCTAACTCTCCGGGGTAATAATGCGGTATCAAACCATTTATAAGCCTGATGAGCGTAGTCTTCCCGGATCCGGAGGCGCCACATAAAAGCAAAGTTTCCCCTTCCTTCACAAAAAGAGATACATTTTTAAGCAGACCTTCGTCTGATCCTTTATATCTAAAAGAAACATTTTTTATCTCTACCACATTCTGCTTCATCTAAAAATACTTAAAGATAACAAATATTGTAAGTGCCACAGTGAATCCGATCATCATCAGATTATCGACTGCATGTAGTTTCAGGGCTACAACACTTGTCCTTTTCACCTTTCCTCCAAGTCCTCTTGTTATTGCTGCCGCTGAAAGTTCATCTCCTATGTTTACACAGGAAAATAGAAGCGGTATCATTCTAAATTCGAGCATCCTTGCACCTCCAAATACGATCCCTCTCATTTTCATAGCATCACGGATTGATTCGTATTCTTCCTTAATCGTCGGGAAAAAACGCATCACCACCGCAAGAGATACGGTTATACTATCCGGCATATGCATTTTTTCCATGGCCGACATAAATTCGCCTATTTTTGTAGTTCTTACCACATACCATGCTGTGATAAATGCAGGGAGAAATTGCGCAATGATTCCACAATATCCTGTGAGCAGGGATTTAATAATTCCGGTTGATTCTTCTGACAAGAAGAAAAATGTCATACCCAACGATACAGCATACAGAGCAGAAAAAAGAAATGCACTTTTATATCTTTTCTCTGCTATCAGTAGCAATATTGGAAGCAGTGTGACAATGATCCTTACGGTCCATTGTAATGGCGTTGTTGCACTCATCATGACGATTGACGATACAATAAGGATCATATAAAGTTTTGTTCTCGGATCGATCTTTAATTTCATGATCAAACGATACCTGCTTTCTCAAAATGTTTCTTAACAACGGCTTTTCCCATAAATGATCCTATGCATCCAAATACAAAGCAAAGAAGCATGAGAACTGCTATTGTTTTTACATTGATCACGCTAAAGAGAGCTTCAGCATACTCTGCAGAAAAGCCACCGTCCAGAAGACTCTGCCTGTATGATTCTGCTGTCACAATAACTGGGAAGTAATTTGCACATATCCAAAAACAGAAAACTCCATAGCTTAATACCGTACTCTTAAAGCTCTTATATCCGCCTGATCTGGCAATAAAATCAGCAACTACTCCTGAAACAATAATAAGTGGTGCCCCCAGATAACCCATACCTGTCACAAACATGATAATCGCAATCAGAATAGACATAATACTTATCATTCCAAACTTCTCTGTCTTTGTATAAAACAGCATCATCGGAATTGATCCCGCTAGTGGCAGCAGAACTACATATGATGCAACCACATATGGATGAATGTACCCTAACATTCCGCATGCAAATTCCACTACAAACCATATAGCCGTGAAAATACCTATTGTAATAAAATCTTTTGTTGTCAACTTCTTCATTTTCTTTTTTCTCCTGCGTTTGTTTATGCTATCTTCCAGCCTACTGCCTGTTTTCTGCCTGAAATAAACTTCTTATAAATACCGTCTTCAGCCATCAGTTTTTCATGATTTCCCTGCTGCACTATCTTTCCTTTATCGATTACAATGATCTGATCCGCATGACGAACCGTTTTAAGCCTGTGAGCGATCATTATTATTGTCTTTTCTTTCGTAAGATTTTCGATTGCTTCCGTCAGTTCTTTTTCATTTTCCGGATCTATGTTTGCTGTTGCTTCATCGAGTACTATGATCGGAGCATCCTTCATAATAGCTCTGGCAATGGCAATTCTTTGTTTTTCGCCTCCGGAAAGAGTCGCTCCTCCCTCTCCTATCACTGTATCGTATCCCTTAGGGAGTGCGCTGATAAAATCATGACAAGAGGCTTTTTTTGCCGCCTCGATCACTTCTTCAATTGACGCTTCCGGTTTTCCAAAACGGATATTATTAGCTATGGTGTCCTCAAACAGATAAACTCTCTGGAAAACAAAACTGAAATTTTCCATCAGACTGTCAAAACTATAGTCCTTAACATTTCTACCGCCAAGAGTAACCTCTCCTTCCTGAACATCCCAGAATCGGGCTATAAGAGATGTGATCGTCGTCTTTCCTCCACCGGAAGGTCCCACTATTGCAGTAGTCGTTTTTTCTTTTATATCCAGCGTTACATCATCTATTATCTTTCTGTTTTCATATGCAAAGCCAACATGTTCCAAATGTATATCCGTGTTTTCTGGCTTTATATCTTCTCCGTCAATATCCATCTGTTCAATGCTAAGGATCTCATCAGCCATATCCACACCCTTGCCGATAATTCTTAAGAGCGCTGTGTATGTGCCTGCCAGATCAAGTGATTCAAATATCATGAAAGAACAAAGAAGCATTGTGATAGTATACACAAGTTCCATTGTTCCTGAAATATAAAATGCCAGAGAAAATCCGGCTATTGCCACACCTATCAGCTTTACTATCAGGTTCTGAACACCAACTGCCGGTATAGCTGCAAGTTCAGCAGTGATATCCGCATTCTTTTTTCTTTCGATAGCTCCCTGCACCTTAGACTGATTCTGACCGATGATATTATAGTTGCGGATCTCAGAGATTCCCTGGATGTATTCCAGTATCACACCAACCATCTCCCGGTCTGCCGAGATCTTTTCATCTGCTACTCTTGCTACACTTCTATTCGTCCACTGATTTACCAGAAGGAAAATGCCGATGCCCGCAAGAGATATAAAGCCGATCCTTACATCAAAGGCAAACATAAACAGTGCAACGACCACTGTCGTGATGCTTCCCTGCAGGACCATCATGATCGCGCGGGTTGCAATGTCCCCGACCTGTTCCATCGTATTGGTAGTTACGGATGTAATGTGGCCAAGACTTGTATCATTAAAGTATCCCATCGGCAGATATCTTAAATGTTCACCAATCTCGATACGCTTCAACGCGCAGGTATCATATCCAGCCTCGGTCTGAAGCATTGAAGAAAAACGGTAAACGATCATCTTTCCCACAGTGCTGATCAGCATAAATCCGACGACTGTAAACATAGTCTTTTTATCTATAGTCTGATCAAGAGCTGCCTTTATCGCAAAGAAAGCTGCCGGTATCTTCATAGCCGTAAACATCGCTTCAAGCACGCCAAGGGCAGCTGAACCGTAGAATTTATTCCTGTTCTTTTTACTACAAAAAGCAAAAAACTTTCGTATCATTTTAAGCATATGCGACCTCCCCATCACTATCCTTTGCCATACTGTGAGCTTCCCACATCTTCCTGTACAGGTCACAGGATTTAAGCAATTCTTCCTGTGTTCCTTGTGCCTCAACCTTTCCGTCCTTTATCACAAATATCTTATCTGCATCCACTATTGTAGAAAGACGGTGTGCTATCACGATAAGTGTCCTGCCCTTTACAAGCTTTGCAACACTCATCTGTACCAGCGCCTCATTTTCGGGATCCGTATATGCCGTGGCTTCGTCAAGGATCACAACAGGAGCATCCTTAAGCATAGCTCTTGCGATGCATATTCTCTGTCTCTCACCACCCGACAGATGTCCTCCCGCACCACCGACTATCGTGTCATATCCATTTTCAAGTCCGAGAATAAACTCATGACAGCCTGTTGCTTTGGCTGCATTTATTACTTCTTCATCCGTTGCACCTGTCTTTCCCAGTCTGATATTTTCCTTAACCGACATATCGAAAAGATAATTATCCTGAGCTACATAAGCTATCTGTCCGGTGTAATACTCTAACGGCAGTTCCTTAATGTCCACTCCTCCGTACGTGATCTCCCCTGAATCCACATCCCAAAGAGAATCGATCAGCCTCGCGATCGTACTTTTTCCTGATCCAGATGGTCCGACAATGGCTGCAACCTCACCTTGTCTTATCTTTATATTGATGCCATGGAGAACTTCTTTGTCTTTATATGTAAATCTCACATCTCTAAGTGTTATATCCGATCCTTCCGGCTTTTTTTCGATTGCCGCGGGCCTTAACATATCTTTTCTATCAAGAATTTCCGTCACTTCACCGAAAATGGTACCCATCTTCAGAAGGTCGTCAGTATAGGAAAAAGCAACAACTAAAGGTGTGATAAGTCCTGTTGATAAAATGATACAGGTAATGAATCCTTCAGTAGACAGAGAGCCATTCTTAACAAGAAGAAGTCCTATTGGAAGTACCCCTAAAAATGTTGCCGGGAGAAAAGTCATGGTACCTGCCGAAGGCCAGATGCATCGCCTCATCCAGTCTATAAACACATCCGCCCCTTCCCTTGCAGCTGTCACAAATTTCTCATAGGAACTTCCAGTCTTTCCAAAAGCCTTGATAACCTCTATTCCGTTGATATACTCAACGGCAGTGTCATTTAATTTCTTTGTTTTCTGTACCGAAACTTCATATCCGCCACGACTCTTATACATCATGACCGCCATAAATATGAGGCCTATCATAGCGCCAATGAAATTTGCAAGTCCCATTCGCCAATCGATCCTCATTATATAAATAAACATAACGATCGGGAGTATTATATTAGCAGTAAACTCAGGAACTATATGCGCCAGCGTTGTTTCCATTGAATCTACTCGCTCAACGATAATATTCTTATAACTTCCGCTGTTATCATCAAGTACAGATCCCAACGGAATCTTAGAAAGTTTCTCACAAAGCTGTTTTCTGATACCACCCAGAACTGTAAATGTCGCCGCATGTGATAAAGCAGTCGACAGTGAATGAAGCACCACCCGGATCAACCAGAATATTCCCATCAGAAGCACCTGTTTCAAGTAATAATCCCATTCTCTGTTTCCTGAAAGAAGTTGTCCAACAATCTTTGCAATGATCAGGTATGGAACAAATGATGCTGCCACACCAAACATGGCAAGCACAACGCTCCCTACAAAATACGCCCGTTTTCGCCCAGCGAACTCAAGCACCCAGGATACCAACCCTCTTTTTTTCATTTTGTTTATTTCCTCCTTTTTTACTAAATATGTGGCGAACGCAAGTTAGATTATACTAACCAATGTACTGTTTTAAAGGGAAACGTATTTATGAACGCTTCCCTATTTTCTTACCATCACCGCTATCCACGGATTTGTTATTCGGTTAGTTTATTCTAACTCAGTGGTATCAAAAAAGCCGCTCTATGCGGCGACAAAAAATATGCTAGCATATCAGTTAGCTTTGTCTAACCGATATGCTAGCACTTTACTTGATTAAAGTCAAGCTTATTACGATGTTTTTATTTAGCTTGTTTCAACTAGCACCATCTACTTTACTAGATCTTATTTTTCATAAACACTCTTTGTTTGAATGCTCTAACCTTTGCACCATAACGACTGGACATTATTATGCCAACTAAAAGCATACCTACTGCTAATCCTTGAGCAAAGTCTAAGCTATTCCTTATAAAAGAACTGTCTTCATAAATCTTTTCATCCTTTAATAACATATATACGGCTATAAGTAACACTGCAACCGAATTACAGATCCTGACGCGCTTATTATACTTTTCTGCCTCAGTATTTGTGTAATCTACTGCCTTTAATATCATGTCTTTATTTTCTTTATCCATATTCTCGCTTTTCCTTTCTCCATTAAGGATTTCTCGAAGGTCAACTTCATAATAATCTGATATTTCAATCAAAATATCCAGATCAGGCATATTATTTCCATTTTCCCAACGAGATACCGTTCTACTTGAAACATTAAATTGTTCCGCAAGCTTTTCCTGTGTCACTCCTTTTTCCTTGCGGAGTTCCTTTAAGAAACCACCTATTTTTTTCTGGTCCATTTATTTGCCTCCTTTAAGAATAGATGGTATCTGTTTTGGGCGTTATACAACACGACACAAAGCGAGAAAATGCCATTTTTACACCCGACACACCATGTCTACTCCTTGATTTTACTAACAATTTTAACTTTAAATGATGTGATCATTTCAGATCAATCATATGTATTATATTTTATATTCTTGCTGCCGTCTTCCTTTACAATTACCTCAAGATCTTCCACATATATATCTTTAGCATAATAAATGCTATATTGGACAGTTCCATCTCTAGAAACTGTTATACATGATATAGTAAGTCCATCCATCAGTTCCTTACGTGTGGCATTTTCCTTGATAAGATCTGGCTTAAACCAGAAATGATCAACAACAGCTTCTCTTATCTCAGTATCTATACGCTTCTTATCTGAAAGGATTGACTCTAATTTGCGGTAACATTTTCCTGGTAGGATTTCGGCAAATTCTGGCCAGCGCTTTGCTAATCTTGTTATTTCTAAATCTATATCTCCTGCAGGATCAGCTTTTTTAATGGCAAGATTTTCATATCCACCTTCAATAATCCTTACGGGATTATCTGTATCAAAAAATAAATAGCGTTTTTCCTTCCTCTCTAATTTTAAGTAAATTTCTTTACCTTATCACATCCCAAACAGCATAGTTCTGCATATCTATCCTTATATCTTTATTATTTGTTCTGTCTTTTGCGCCTAATACACGAAATATCGGATCTCTATCGCCTACGCCGAATACGTCCGTATCATCTATTTCATACATTTCCCCGGGATGTCTTTTACAAGTAACAATATTGCCATAATCTAATTTTAAAAACTCTTCTTTAGTCATGATATAAAATGTCTCCTCCTGGTAAAATCTTTATATCCATTAATGAATTAAAAATGTAATCTGGTTTTCTCTCGGAATCACCCTTGTATTTTTTGTTCCTATCGATCAATGCTGCTCTCATTTTGATTTCGATTTTGCAATTACAGGTTTTCTTCGCCCCATTTTTTTAGTTCAAGAAGAATAGGAACGATGCTTCTTGCCTTATCGGTAAGTGAATATTCCACTCTTACCGGCATCTCATTAAACTGATGCCTTTCAACAAGTCCTGTTTCTTCCATTTCCTTAAGAGAATTAGCAAGCATTGTATTTGTGATCCCAAACACTTTTCGCTTAAGTTCTCCGTAGCGGATCTGCCCTTCCTGATCCATTACACAAAGTAGCATGATCTTCCATTTACCACCTATAATATCAAGAACTTTCTTTAAACCACAGCCTTTTCCTGCAATATCATCACAGAGAGCTTCTCTCTTGGAAGTGCTTTTAACTGTGCCTGTAGTCTTACTTTTTTTATCTAGGCTTTTGTTTTGGTTTTTAGCATTTTTATTTATATTTTTTTCTGCCATAATCCACGCCTTTCTTAATTACTCAGTTTTTTCGTACCAGTTAAGATTAATTTGCGTACTTGATACATTTTTTATACCATGTATAATAACATTATCAGCACAAGAAAAACAACATTACAAATGTTTAAACTTAGTATTCATAAAAAAAACTTAGATTTAACATTTATTAAAAACATTTTTACGTAACATTTATAATTAAATTACATTTTAGAAAAGCGAGGATTTATAATATGGCATTACAATTAACAACAGATAATTTTAACGAAGAAGTTCTTAACAGCGATATACCAGTACTCGTAGATTTTTACGCAGACTGGTGTGGACCATGCAAAATGATGCTTCCAATCGTAGCGGAAATTGCAAAGGAATATGAAGGAAAAGTAAAGGTATGCAAGGTAAATACTGATGATTATCCTGAACTTGCCCGTCCATTTGGCGTCATGTCTATTCCAAGTTTCTTCTTCATAAAGAATGGAGAAGTTGTGGAAAATCACGTTGGTGGCATGGACATAAATAAAATGAAAGAAAAAATTGAAGCATTACTTAAAGCTTAATGATTGTTTTAATCTAAAAAAAGTCCCGGGGCAGCATGCAGGCACAATGCACCGGGACTTTTTTAATACTACGTTGGATATTTTTTTGACATTTCCTTTTATATTTCCTGGCCGGAATGCACATAACAAAGCTTTTCTCCCATTATCTTCTTCATCTCTTCATATGCTGCAAGACCTGTACAGTGACAGGTGTAATATTTTACTGGAAGCTCATTTAATTTTTTTGCAATATCTCTGACTTCCCTCAGTTCATTTTCGCGGTACTCACGTTTTACCATCAGATGAAATCCGCTTATCACTGTGTCCGGAAATGAACCGTACTTTTCTTTATAGGCATCAAGTATACTTAAAATACCGTTGTGGGCACAGCCTGAAAGAAGAATACGAGAGCCATTTTCCTTTATAACAAGGAAATGCTCATGGCAAAAATCATCCGGGATAAAGCCATTTTCAGTCTTTATCAAAAGGCGCTTATTGGTAAATGGCAGTTTGTGGCTGCGCTTTTTTATGGTAAAAAGCTCTATCTCATCATCGATCACTAAGTCTCCCTCTATAGTTTTAAGCTGAGGCAGCTTAAGAATGTTTTTATCGATTCCGATGTATCTGTAACGCTGACTTGAGGTTTCGCCAGGATTCGAAGCATTAACATCATTCGAAATTCTGCCATCGTCCGCTGCTTTGCCATTATTTGAAAGTTCGCC
>DFFQ01000217.1 GCA_002371025.1 Lachnospiraceae bacterium UBA3772
ACATAGGTCTGGATAGGACGTCTCTCAACCGGAGCCTCTTCTAAAAGACTCATATCTCTGATACCCACCAGGCTCATATGGAGAGTTCTTGGTATAGGTGTGGCAGTAAGAGTAAGAACATCCACATTGTTCTTTAATTCCTTAATCTTCTCCTTATGCTTAACACCAAAACGCTGTTCCTCATCTATTATAAGAAGTCCAAGTCTTTTATACTTTACATCTTTTGAAAGAAGTCTGTGAGTTCCTATAACAATATCAACAGTTCCATCTTCAAGGCCTTCTAAAGTCTCCTTAATCTCTTTAGGAGTACAGAAACGGGAAAGCATTCTGACATTTACCGGATAATTTCTCATTCTCTGAAGGAAATTTTCAAAATGCTGCTGACATAGAAGGGTGGTAGGCACAAGATATGCAACCTGCATATTATCCTGAACCGCTTTAAATGCAGCACGTATTGCCACTTCTGTCTTTCCAAATCCTACATCGCCACAGATAAGCCTGTCCATGATCTTATCTGATTCCATATCCTTCTTTGTTTCTTCTATAGCTCTTAACTGGTCATCAGTCTCATCATAAGGAAAGAGTTCTTCAAACTCTGTCTGCCAGACTGTGTCCTCTGAATAAACATGACCTTTCTTCATGCGACGGGCAGCATAGAGATTAATAAGTTCCTCAGCTATATCATCCACATGACTTTTAACTCTCGTTCTTGTCTTTTCCCAATCACCGCCTCCAAGCTTATTAAGTCTTGGTTTCGCTGCATTTTTACTTGAGAATTTTCCTATCATAGAAAGCTGATCAACAGGAATAAAGAGCTTACCATTATTTGCATAATCAATAGTTATATAGTCCTTTAATCTGCCTTCAGTTTCAACTTTCTCAATACCACGATATATACCAATCCCATGTCTTTCGTGGACAACATAGTCTCCTACATTTATCTCATCTAAATCCGCTATACTCTGGCCACTGTATTTTGGTATCTTCTTTTTCTTCTTATCTTTATTAGTTGTGAAGATCTCACTTTCACTGATAACTATAAGTCCCTCATCAAGGATCTCATATCCTTCTTCAAGACTTCCTGTAGTTATCATAACTTCACGATTTTTAAGCTGTCTCGTCTGACTTACTGAGAAAAATGCCGGAATATCTTCCCTTATTAAATTCTCAACAAATCTATTACCTCTGGTCTTTGAAGGTGATACTATTATCACTTTCTTATCCAGAGATCTCCATCTGTTCAGATCTTTAACAAGCTCATCAACACTATTATTAAATGGAGGAATATCCCTTGTTTCAAAAGGTATCTGTTCCTTTTCATTAAAAAATGGATCCTTCTTTATAAAATCCGAAAGAATTATCGTTCTCTTAAGGGATAATTCTGCAAGGATTGACTTATAATCATAAAGGACATCAGCCTGTCCCGGAAGGATATATCCTCCCTCAAGTCTTCCCTGCATAGACATACTGAATTCGTTTGAATAAGCTCTTGCCCTCTCCCCGGTCCTATCTGCTTCATCAATAAAAAACAGAGTATCCTCCGGAAAATAATCTATAAATGATACCAGATTTTTATAGAAGTACCCAACCATACTGTCAATTCCTGTTACAGATGACAGTTCTGCCAGCTCTTCCTTTATCTGATTAAAAGTTTTTGTTATCCTGCCATATTGCTCTGAGTGAAATGTCTTCTTAAATGTTTCTGCAGTCTTCTTATATTCCTCTTCCATCTTAAGAAGGCCTTCTCTTATCACATCCGGCTTAAGAACATATTCACTGGCTGGTGTAATTTCAAGGTCATTAACCTCTTCTATTGAACGCTGTGAATCAACTTCAAAACTTCTTATAGAATCAATGGTATCATCCCAGAATTCAATACGATATGGGCAGTCTTCCGTAAGAGGAAATATATCTATAAGTCCTCCACGAACAGAATAATCTCCAGGTCCCTCAACCACAGGAACTTCCTCATATCCCAGGGTAGAAAGTCTTTCCCTTAATTCTTTAAAATCATAAGCTTCATTTCTCTTTAATCTAAATGAATTGACTCTGATCTCTTTAATGTCCGGGATTTTATCCATCAGAGCATCCACAGTAAGGATAATAACAGACCTTTCTCTGTTGATGATCCTTTTAACTATCTCTAATCTTTTTCTGGCTGTAACATTACCATGAACGTCAGCGTAATAAAAAAGCGCATCCTTGGCAGGATAGATATAAACATTCTTATCGTAAAACCTATAATCCTGATACAATTTCTCCGCTCTGTTGTCATCATAGGTTACAACCACCGCAAATCTCGCATCTCCTCTAAGTCCTTCCATAAGAAGAGGGCGGGCGCCCCTTGTTATGCCCCAGACATTCACAGGAGTATCACCTTTAAGAACGGCTTTTTCTATATTTATAAAATTTTCATTTTCTCTTAAAGGTTTAAGAAATGCGTCCATATTTCACCCGATCTTTCCAAACTAATAATCTAATTATACAGATTCATAGCTGCATTTATATTATCCGTAATTATCTTTTCACAGGCATCTGCCGCTTTATCAACAGAAGCTCTCACATCTTCCAATTCTTCTTTTGCAGGTCTTCCCAGAACATAATCTGCCAGATCCCAGCCCTCAGGCTTATGACCCACACCAACTCTTATCCTGTCAAATGTATCAGTTCCTATGCATCCTATGATACTTTTGATACCATTATGTCCACCGGCACTACCTTTAGCACGGAGCCTGAGTTTTCCTATATCAAGATCTATATCATCATATATTATGATAAGATCTGACGGATCTACCTTATAAAAATGAAGCAGCTGCTGTACAGCTTCACCAGAAAGATTCATATAAGTCTCCGGCATGGCAAGGATTACTTTCTCACCACCAATGATCCCGCGACCTGTAACAGCCTTACATTCTTTCTTATCCATTTTTATATTATATCTGTCCTTTAATGCATATATAACCGAAAAACCGGTATTATGCCTTGTTCCCTCATATTTCTTTCCAGGATTTCCAAGTCCAACTATAACTTTCATCATTATCTCCTGCTCATTATTTCTTCAGCGATTTCAAGCTGTGCCTTAGTATTTACACCAAGGATCTCATCTGTGTCCTTTACAGGAGTGGCATTAACCTTTTTGCCTGAATCCTTAATGATATAAATTGTATCTGTAAGATAATATTCTCCCTGGGCATTATCATTTTTAAGAAGTGAAAGACTACGGCTAAGATCAGCTGAATTAAAAACATACATACCAGAATTTATCTCTTTAGTTAGTCTTTCTTCCTCAGTGCAATCCTTATCTTCTGTAATCTTAATAAAGTCACCACTTAAATCTCTGATTATTCTTCCATATCCCTTAGGATCATCTAAAATGGCTGAAAGAACAGTTACACCATTTTCCTCTTTCTTATGTGTATCATAAAGAGCCTTAAGAGTATCTCCCTTAATTAATGGTGTATCTCCACAAAGAATAAGAGTATCTCCATCATTTCCGATAAAATCTGCAGCACACTTAACTGCATGACCTGTTCCAAGCTGTTCTGTCTGTTCAACTATAGTAACATTTTCATCCTTGATCTCTTCTCTTACGAGATCACCCTTATATCCAACGATTACACAAATATCTGTTGCGCCTGCTTCTCTGGCATTATCAATCACATGTTTTACCATTGATTTACCACAAACCTTATGAAGAACCTTTGGAAGGTCTGATTCCATACGTGTTCCTTTTCCTGCAGCAAGTATAACTGTCTTAAGCATATCTATATTCCTTTCATCTTCTTAGTTTTATCCCTAAACTATAATTTTATTCTAATATGCATAAAAAAGTCAACAAGCACGGACATCTGCCGTGCTTGTTGACTGAATCAATTTATTATAATGTTTAGACTTCTTCTTCAACGCTCTGTTCATATCTTGAGATGATCAGATTCTGAATTGCTTCTCTTGTTTCGGAATTGATTGGATGAGCTATATCACGATATTCCCCATCTGAAGACTTACGACTTGGCATTGCTATGAATAATCCCTTATCACCTTCAATTACTTTAATATCATGAATAACAAACTCATTGTCGATTGTAATTGATACAACCGCTCTCATCTTTCCCTCTTTAGTAATCTTTCGAACTCTAACATCTGTAATCTGCATTTAAAAACCCCTCCTAAATGTTGTCCCCACGCATATAAACCTAAGCGTGAATTATAAAGAATATCTTAAATTCTGTTCTATCACTATTTCTGGATTACCCGGTTTTCCCTGATATACCTTATTAGCCCTGATAGTATCTCTTGATTCAACGATACAATTCTCGATAACACAATTATCACCAATGTGAACATCATTAAGAATAATGGAATTTTTGATAACGCAATTATTACCAACATAAACCTTCTTAAAGAGAATTGAGTTTTCTACCTTACCGTTGATGATACAACCACTTGATACAAGGCTGTTTGAAACATCTGCATTGCAATTGTATTTAGCCGGTGGAAGATCTTCTACCTTACTAAATACTCCCGGCTGCTCACGGAAGAAATAATTTCTAACTTCCGATTTAAGGAAATCCATATTTGTTCTGTAATAAGAATCAACTGATCCGATATTTCTCCAATACTTATCAATCTTATAAGCATAAATCTTCTTTTGATTTCTGTATCTTACAAGAATGTCTGTAACAAAATCTGTACGTCCTTCAGCTGCAGCTGTCTCGAGAAGCTCGATAAGCTGGCGTCTTCTTACTACATAAACACCGATAGAAGCAGTATGTGTCTGGGCTTCAAGAGGTTTTTCTTCAAAATCCTTTATCTGTCCTTTTTCATCTGATCTTATTACACCAAATCTCTTGATGTCATCTTCTTCAGGTGAGATATCTTTTACAACTACAGTAATATCTGCTCCTTTTGCTATATGTGCTTCAAGAACCTTATTGTAATCTAATTTATAAACGCCATCACCAGATGCAATAACTACATATGGTTCATGAGCATTCTTAAGGAATGTGATATTCTGGTAAAGAGCATCTGCTGTTCCTTTATACCAATAACTATTCTCTGATGTAATTGTTGGAGTAAAAACAAAAAGACCACCCTGTTTTCTACCAAAATCCCACCACTTAGATGAATTAAGATGTTCATTTAAGCTTCTTGAATTATACTGAGTAACTACAGCAACCTTCTGAATATGAGAATTTGTCATATTAGAAAGTGCGAAGTCAATGGCTCTATAGCATCCAGCTATTGGCATAGCTGCTACAGCTCTCTTATTAGAAAGCTTTCCCATGAGATTATTGTTGCCACCTGCTAAAATAATACCTATCGCTCTCATTTTATTCACCTGCCTTTATTATGCTGCAACCACTTTCAAGTATTCCACCTGGATATTCATCCGCTGTGGTCTCACCAAGGATCGCTGTATTCTTTCCAATTGTTACATCGTCAGGTATTACAGACTTTTCACCTACTGTACAAAGTCCATATGAATAAATGTGTGGAGCGAAATCATTGACTCTTTCTTCGCCAACGCCCATCTTTACTCTTGAGCCGATCCTTACATTTTCTGCAATGATGGCCTTATCTATCTCTGTGCCATATCCAATCTGAGCATTATTCATAATGATTGAATTTCTTATCTTGGCACCCTTACCGATTATTACACCTGAACCTATGATTGATTTCTCAACATCACCATAGATTTCAGATCCCTCACCAATGATACTCTTAACAACCTTACTTTCCTCAGCAATATACTGTGGTGGAAGATTGTCACTCTTTGTGAATATTCTCCAGAATTCTTCATAAAGATTGAATTCAGGAATAAT
>DFFQ01000207.1 GCA_002371025.1 Lachnospiraceae bacterium UBA3772
GCGGATGTTCTTGTTTATTGCAGGAACATGCTGGATAAACTGGGCCTTGATGAGGATGAGATAGTTAATAGTAAGATGGCTAAAAATGAAGCTAAATATCCGGTGGATAAGGCTAAGGGAAGCAGTAAGAAGTATACGGAACTGTGAGAGGAGACATTTTGAAATGAATAAAATAAGCGTTAAGTTGATACTTTCATTTATAGCTTTTTTAGCAGTAAATTTTTGGCTTATTTTTAAGGGCGTAACAAAGGGGAGTGCTGTTTTTTTTATGTCCCCGACTGTAGAGGAAACCATACTGTTTATTCTTTTACAGTTATTGGTGATGGTCGTTTATTTTATTCGCCCACTTACGGTAAAAAAGTCAAGAATAATCTATTGGTGTGTATCTGAAGCGCTTGTTCTTTTTACGGTTTTCTTTTGGGGAATAATTATTGTGGGGCCTATATGGTTTAAATAATAATTTGGACAGATATTTATGAGTAGCGAGTACTAAAATACAATTCATTTGTGACTCGTTTTAGTAAGGACAGATTAATATGCAAAGAGATTTTTTACAGCGGGATATAAAAAGAATAAATGATGAATATGAGGATATTATAAAAAAATTAGAAGGTATTCTACAATTAGAGAAAAATTATTATTTAGCAATCAAGGCTAATGCTAAGGAAACAGTTGATTTTAAAATAAAAGAAATACTAGATGATATTCCCGTTGAGGAGTTAAATAGAAATAAAAGTGGAATTCGCATTAAAGCACTGAAAGATAATGGTATTGATAATCTGGGACAGTTATCTCAATATTCATCTTTTATGATTTCTGCTATACGTGGAATAAGCGAAGATGCCATGTATACTATAAGGCGTGAGCTTGAAAATATTAAAAAACAGGCCGCAACAGGGATTAAGATTAATCTGAGTTTGGACCACAAAGATAGCTTATCGACAAAAGTACTTATTTCTGTTGCTCAATATAAATACATTAGATCAACTTCGGAAAATGCTAAAACTTTGCTTGAAAAATACAAAAGAAATATTAAGTATGATTTAGAAGATTTAAAAATAGCGAATGTTAATAGTTTTAAATGGTTATTAACTGGAAAAAACAAACAAATGAAGGCGTTGGAAGCCTATAAGAGACTTTCAGGTAATGAATATAACGAGTTAAAAGAAGAGTCCAAAAATCTTTTGGTAAGAACCAAAAGAATAATAGATATTAATGAAAGAATTGCGTGGGATGATTTTGCTAAGAAGAGCGTTCAATATAATGGAATTCTTGAAAAGGTAGTTCCAGAATTATTTGGAACAAATGATACATTTTATGGATTGCCTAAGGATTTAGCAGTAGAGATTAATGATCAATGCTTTTTCCCTAAGGGGCTAAAATGTGAGCTGAGAGCATATCAGGAATGGGGTGTAAAGTATGCATTACATCAAAAAAGAGTTCTTCTCGGAGATGAAATGGGGCTTGGAAAAACTGTTCAAGCAATTGCAACAATGGTATCACTAAAAAATACCGAAGAATCACATTTTATTGTAGTATGTCCAGCCAGCGTTTTATCAAATTGGTGTAGGGAAATAAAGAAACATAGTTTATTAAGAGTTGTAAAGATTCATGGCTCAGGAAGAAATGAGGCATTACGTTCTTGGCTTAAAAACGGCGGAGTTGCAGTTACAACGTATGAAACAACGGGATATATTAATTTAGACGATGATTTTAAGTTTTCTATGCTTATCGTTGATGAGGCACATTATATAAAAAATGAAAGTGCAAAAAGAACTCAAAACGTTTTAAAGCTATGTGATCACGCAGATCGATTACTATTTATGACGGGTACTGCTCTTGAAAATAAAGTTGATGAAATGACAGCGTTGATTAATATACTTCAGCCTGATGTTGCGGCTAGTATTAAAAATATGAAGTCAATATCATCTGCTCCAGCATTTAGAAATAAGATTGCTCCTGTGTACTATAGAAGAAAGAGAGAGGATGTATTAAAAGATCTTCCTGAAAAAAATGAAACTGAAGAATGGTGCAGTATGAATCAGGAAGAAAAAAATAAATATGAAACTGCAGTATGTAATCATCAGTTTATGGAGGCAAGAAGAGTTTCTTGGAATGTAGATAATATATTTAATTCTTCCAAAGCAAGGAGACTTAAGGAATTAGTTGAAGAAGCTGAATCAGACGGAAGAAAAATTATTGTCTTTTCATATTTTAGAGAGACAATAGCAAAAGTTATGGAATTGCTGGGAGATAGATGTACTAATCCTATTAATGGTTCCATTTCCTTAATCAGACGTCAGCAGATTCTTGATGAGTTTGAGAAAGCAGGAGCTGGTAAGGTTCTTCCAGCTCAAATTCAGGCAGGAGGTACTGGGCTTAATATTCAGACGGCTAGTGTTGTAATTATATGTGAGCCACAGTTAAAACCTTCAATAGAGAATCAGGCAATTTCAAGAGCTTATCGAATGGGGCAAAGTAGAGATGTTTTTGTGTATAGACTTTTATGTGAGAAGTCTATAGACGAAAAATTAGTAAAAGTACTTCAGGATAAACAGATATTATTTGATAATTTTGCAGATAAATCCGTTGCGGCAAAAGAATCTCTTGAAGTGAGTGATGTAAAGTTTGGCCAGCTGATTAACGAAGAAATTGAAAGAATTAAAAAAGAAAAAGGAATGGTTGAATCTTAAAAATGGAACACATAGATTCATTTCAAAAAACAGGGAGGGAGTTGCTTCCTCCCGATATCGTTGAATACTTTCAGGAGTTTAGATCAGTTGATTATATTAATGTTTTAAGAAAAAGATTATCGGAATATACTTTTGCGGAGTGGATGGTTTGTCTGCGGGAAAGAGTTTTATTGGAGCAGTGCGTACCATTTTTTATTGAAATACTGGATAAAAATCCTCTTCATCCTGGATATTTTGAGAAGGGATATGTGTTATGCGCAGTGACGCTGATCGATAAGATTTTTTGGGATGATCATAAGGATTGGTACTTACATGTGAAGAGTATTGTGGATGGAGTGCTTGATTCGAGTGAGAATAAAGCAGATTCAGTTCCTGATTTGAGTAAGAGTAAAGCAGATTCGGGAGTGATAAGAGGCGAGTATATTGAGGCGTATAGAAGTTTTTAAAACAACGTGATCATATGGCGAGACTGCGATGATATGGCGCGGTGAAGTTGAGATAGCGTAGTAATGCTGGGAGGGTGTGGTAGCGTTGTTTTAGCGAGAAAGGAAGCATATGGGAAATACATTAAAAAATTATTCAAAAGAAGGTCAGAAGCTGCCTATGTTTGGGATAGGGCCTTACCTGATATATGGGATAGCATTTCTTAAGGCAGTGGTTATTGTCCTTACCTCGTATGTTTTTAAAGTCGGCATTCTGGAGAATATCTGGGTATGGATTTTTCGTATTGCCGGCGGAATCGCTATTATACTAGGTATCGTCATTTGGTTTATTGGAGCGATGCGTTCAGGGATGGATGAAAATATTACAGAAAATAAGCTTAAGACGGACGGGATTTATTCCTGGGTTAGAAATCCTATGTATACAGGCTGCTGGTTTATCATGATAGGAATCAGCTTTATGTGGCATAACTTTTGGATGCTTCCTATGATTTTAATAGACTGGGTAATATTTACGATTGTACTTAAGAATACAGAGGAAAAATGGCTGCTTAATGTATATGGCAAAGACTACGAGGATTACAAAAAACGAGTTAATAGATGTATTCCGTGGATACCTAAAGAATAATACTGGATACCGAAACGATAAGAAGGGGGATTTGTTATGTATTACGGAAAAGTAAGAGGACAAAAGAGAAAACTTAAGATGTTACTTAAGAATATTGAAAAGATAGAACCTTATCAGAAAATAGACGAAGCTTATGATAATAGATTTGATCACTTTCATGTTCCAAGTAATCCATGGATAGAAATGCCAAGGACTTCTTCGAAAATAAAAACTACGTTTTGTGAAGCATGGATAAGAAAAACAGAAGAGATACTTAGAGCAAAACCAAAGGATTTAAAATTCTGCAAAGTTGTTTGTTGTTTGTCTATTCCTCATTTATGGGATTCACAAATCATTATATTTTATGATCAGGAGTATTATGATCTATTTTGGAAACGCCGTGGTGATTATCAGGAATGGACAAGAATAAAAAACGGCAGATCATTGATCAAAGAAAGAAATATTGATACGGATTTAAAAGAATTATGTGTCGATGAGACAATCACAGATGAGGGGAAGAAATATATTTCATATATATGGTTTTATGGAGAAGTGAGAGAAGAATAAGGGAATGAATCAATGGCTCATTGACATCCTTCCGAATGATGTTAATGAGCCATGGTCCCGGGGAGTATGGCTCATTTTCGGGAAGATTTCATTTTAAGCATGGTTTAAAGGAGTAGGACCGTGGGAAAAAATAAATGGAAGGGAAAAAGTAAAAGAAAGAATGGGGAATCTGGCGAAAAAAAGCTTCCAATAGGTGTGACATTATTGCTTATACTGCTTGGCAGCGTTGCATTTGTCATGTTTTGTGTGGGTACCGGGTTTATGATTGATGCGATCGTAGCTTTTAGTACCGGCGACGTGAAGTCTGGCGAAGTGGCAAAATATTTATGGAGAATAGCACCGGTAGGGATAATACATATTTTCTTTTTTATTGCATTTTGCCTGGATGGAATACCTGGTTTGAAAAAATCAAAGGAGGAATCCTATAGGGAAGATATTTGGGGGATATTTCTTATTGTAATGGCTTTTTCGGCAGTCGTATTGATGGCGCTGGCAGGGAGAAACGGCAGGGAGATGGATGGTATAATAGGGTTTTTGACCCTGCCTGCTATAGGTGTTTTAGTCACGCCTAAGATGGTTAAAAGTGAGTTGAATAAGATGAAGAAATGGGAAAGTTCATCGGTCGGGCTATCATTTGCAAAAGATGAGAAAAATATTTATAAAGTGAAAGAACCTGTTTCATTTGAAAGAAGGCTCTTCTGGGAAGTGTTTAAGTATCAGATGAAGATGGCGTTGGGAGCAATTTTAATTATTACCGTTCTGATCATTATAGCAATACATAGAATAACTCATAAACCTCACTGGATAGGAAGGCATGCATATAGAGGGCCATTTTATTCATTTACTTTAATTGTAGGGGTATGTATATTTGCAATTCCGGCAGTTATAGTTTTTTTGACAAAGACAATTTACAAATTGAGTATCGTGAAGAGACAAAAATATAAAGCCTATCATGTTACGGCAAAAAGGGCGAATGATAAGGCTGTTATAGTTGAGTTCGGTAATAGAGTTAAAAGTTTTAAGTATCCTGTGTGCGTAGGTATAAGGAAAAAGAAGATCAATGATACAAAAGCGACTTTGATTCTGCTGCCGGATCTGGTAATGATCTTTCCGGATTAAAAGTGATTTGGAGTATGGTCCCGGGGGCAATGGTCCACTTTTATGTTAACCTAAAGCTCGAGGGAGTGGCAAATTTTATGTTGATATATAAAATTAGCGATAAGGCTTTATATATGAAACCGGCAGATGTTGTTGTATCTGTATATCAAGGGGGAGAATAAAATGAATATAACTTACAGCCGTCTTACGGCAAAACACTTAGATGCATTTATAAATATGAGGATTGCGCAGCTTACGGAAGAGTATGTTGTAACGGGAAGAACAGTTCCTGAGGGAGTTGATCTTAAGCCAGCTTTAAAGTCTTATTATGAGAAGCATATGGCCGATGGAACATTTGTATCCTGGCTTGCTTTTGACGGGGATAAGATTATCGGAACCAGTGGAATGTCATTTGTGGAAAAACCTCCATATTTTTCCTGCCCAAGTGGAAGACTGGGGCTTCTTTCCAGCATGTTCACGGATAAAGAATATAGGAGAATGGGTATTGCAAAGGAGCTGTTAGGGAGAGTTGTTGCGGAGGCGAAGGATTATGGATGCGGGGCGGTGCAGATCACAGCTTCGGATATGGGGGTTAAGCTTTATACAGATTTTGGATTTTCACATAATGGGAATTTCATGCAGTTTATACTATAATAACTGGTTAACATAAAAATGGACCATGGTCCCGGAGGCAATGGTCCACTTTTATGTAAACCTAGAGCTCGCGGGAGTGGCTCATTTGATAGTGGCACGTTTTTTACTGAAGTATTTAATGAAAGAGTGATTTATGAAAAAGATAATTGTTATCGGCTGTCCGGGAGCAGGAAAAAGCTGCTTTTCAAGGCGGCTGAGAGATAAATACAATCTTCCACTTTACTATCTGGACATGATGTGGCATTTGCCGGACAGGACAAATGTTACCAAAGAGGAATTTGCTAAAAAGCTTGAAGAAATATTAAAAAAAGACAGTTGGATCCTTGATGGGAATTATATAAGTACCATGGAAATGAGACTTAAATATTGCGATACAGTTTTTCTGCTGGATTATCCGTTGGACGTATGTTTAGATGGTGCGAGAAGAAGGATTGGTACAAAAAGGGAAGATATGCCATGGATGGAAGAGACATTTGATGAGGAATTTAAACAGTGGATCCTGGATTTCCCAGAGAAGCAGCTGCCGAGGGTGTATCAGTTGCTTCAGCAATATAAAGAAGGAAAAGAGATTCATATATTTAAGACAAGAGAAGAAGCGGATAAATATTTAGATGAGTGAGGAGATTTAAAATGATTCAGTTTGGAATGCCAACGCTTATTGAAAATAAAACTTTAGAGGAAAATATAGCACTTTGCCATAGTCTGGGGCTTAAATTCATAGAACTTAATATGAATTTCCCGGAGTATCAGCTGGAGAGCCTTGAACAGACTGATAAACTGATAGAGGCGGCAGAGAAAGCAGGAATATATTATACGATACATTTGGATGAAAATTTAAATATCGCTGATTTTAACCAGCTGGTTACCGGAGCATATCTGGAAACGGTTCGCCGAACGATAGAAGTTGCAAAGAAACTTATGGTTTTAAGGGATAGCTACGGAGACAGAAGCCAGCCTCTTACTCTAAATATGCATATGAACCATGGTATATTTATCACTTTGCCTGACAGGAAGGTGCAGATGTATGATCGCGATTTTGACAGCTATATAAGGGCTTTCACAGATTTTCGAGCCAAGTGTGAGGAATGGATCGGCAGCAGTGACATTAAGATTGTTATTGAAAATACCGATGGTTTCAGGGATTATGAAAAAAAGGCTATAGAATATCTGCTTCAGAGTCCTGTCTTTGGTTTAACCTGGGATATAGGACATTCCAAAGCTACAGGGGAAAAGGATGTTTCATTTATAATGGAACATGAAGAGAAGCTGATTCATTTTCATATACATGATGGGAAAGAGAATCCGCCGAAGAATCATTTGGCGCTGGGAGATGGAGAGATTGATCTTTTAGAAAGACTTAAGCTGGCTGAAAAAAGAAATGCCAGATGTGTTCTTGAGACAAAGACAATCGAGGCGCTGAAAAAATCGGTAGAGTGGCTTGGTTGACATAAAAGTGGACCACACTCCCCGGGACCATGGTCCATTTTTATGTCAACCATTTTTGGGAGGAAGAGTATGCTAGTTAGTATTGCGCTTATTATGATTTCAGGGCTGATCTTAGGATGGCTCTGCAAAAAGATAAAACTGCCAAGCTTAATAGGGATGCTGATCACGGGAATTGTGTTAGGTCCCTTTGTTTTAAATCTTATTGATCCGTCTATTCTTTCTATTTCAGCGGATATAAGGAAAATGGCTCTGATCATCATTTTAACGAGGGCGGGCTTAAGTCTTGATATTGCTGGACTAAAGAGAGTTGGAAGACCGGCTATTTTAATGTGCTTTGTTCCGGCGAGTTTTGAACTTATCGGAATGATCTGTTTTGCGCCAAAACTGCTGGGGATAACGGTACTTGAGGCTGCTATTATGGGAGCTGTTCTTGCAGCCGTTTCTCCTGCTGTAGTTGTGCCTAGAATGGTAAAACTGATGGAAGAAGGCTATGGAAAGAGTAAGCAGATTCCACAGCTGATTCTTGCCGGGGCGTCAGTGGATGATGTCTATGTTATAGTTTTATTTACTACATTCCTTGGAATGATCCAGGGAGGGGAAGTTTCGGTTGTAAGATTTGTAAATATTCCAGTCTCGATCATTCTTGGAATTATTATAGGAGTCCTTGCAGGATGGGCACTTTCTTTTTTATTTAAAATGATACATATGCGGGATACAGTGAAGATCATGATAATACTTTCGGTATCATTTTTGCTGGTATTCCTGGAGGATAGCTTAAAGACGGCGGTTACATTTTCAGCACTGATATCTATCATGTTTATTGGGGTTGCGATGCAGAAATACCGCAAGGCAGTGGCTTTAAGACTTCAGTCGAAGTTTAACAAGCTGTGGGTCATCGCGGAAATATTCCTGTTTGTTTTAGTGGGAGCGACTGTTGATATAAGCTACCTTAAGAATGTGGGAATTAAAGCGATTTTAGTTATCTTTGGGGCACTGATTTTTAGAATGCTGGGGGTTTTTGTCTGCTTGCTTGGCACAAAGCTAAGTAGTAAAGAAAGGCTGTTTACCATGATGGCTTATACGCCAAAGGCGACGGTGCAGGCCGCAATCGGAGGAATCCCATTAAGCCTTGGACTTGGCTGTGGCAATATAGTCCTTACAGTGGCAATCCTTGCCATCGTGATCACAGCACCACTGGGAGCATTTGCAATAGACAGTACATATAAACGATTCTTAGAACAAAAGTAGTTAACATAAAAGTGGACCTATGCCCCCGGGACTATGGTCCACTTTTATGTTAACCAAATTTAGTGAGAGAAAGTATTGACAAACGATAGTTAGGCGTGTATAACTAATTGTGTTAGCACAGACTAACTATTTTTATAGGTATGGGTTAGTTGGGCTAACCCTACTAAATATATGGCTTAGAAGAATCTAAGCATATTTTTTTGAGTGATAGTTAGTTGCAACTTATTGGAATTAGGAGGATGAATCGTGATGCCACTTATTTATGCAACTCCTGGAGAAGAGAACATTATTAAAAAAGTGGGAGGGAGTCCGGATGTGAAGAGACATTTGGAGAATCTTGGATTCACACCTGGTGGTATGGTAACACTTGTTAATGTATTAGGTGGAAATGTCATTGTCAAAGTTAAAGAATCTCGAATTGCTTTAAATGAAGATATGGCAAGGAAGGTTATGATCTAGAAGAATTGGGTTGGATCAATAACGCAGTGATCATAGAAATGAAATATGACCACAAAAAAACAAAGTGTTAAAAAATGGAGGTAGAATTGATGAACACGCTGAAAAATGCACAGGTTGGCAGCACGGTGAGTGTTGTGAAGCTGCATGGTGAAGGAGCAATTAAAAGAAGGATTATGGACATGGGAATTACAAGAGGTACGTCTATTTATGTTCGTAAGGTTGCACCTTTAGGAGATCCTATTGAGGTAACAGTAAGAGGTTATGAGCTTTCACTTAGAAAAGCAGATGCTGATCTGATCGAGATCGAATAAAAATAACCTGAAATGAAGAAATAAAAAGATAAAAAAGTGCAAAACTTGAAGATAAATGATCGAGAGTAGATAAAGTTCTAGATTCAACATAAGGTGGAAGGAGACTTGATAAAATGAGTTTGAAAATAGCACTTGCAGGAAATCCAAATAGCGGAAAGACAACGCTTTTTAATGAACTTACAGGTTCAAATCAGTTTGTTGGAAACTGGCCTGGAGTTACAGTTGAAAAGAAGGAAGGAAAATTAAAGAAACATGAAGATGTAGAAATTGTTGACCTTCCAGGTATTTATTCACTTTCTCCATATACATTAGAAGAAGTTGTTGCCAGAAATTATCTTATAGAAGAGAAACCGGATGCTATTCTTAATATAGTAGATGGAACAAATCTTGAAAGAAATTTATATCTTACAACTCAGCTTATAGAACTTGGAATTCCGGTGGTTCTAGCCATAAATATGATGGATGTGGTTAGAAAAAACGGGGACATGCTTAATACTAAGGAATTAGCAACTCGACTTGGTTGTGAGATCATTGAAATATCAGCCCTTAAGGGTGAGAATACACTTAAAGCTGCAGAAGCAGCTATCAAAGCAGCTAAAGAACAAAAAAATGTACCGCTTCATACATTTTCAGGACCGGTTGAACATGCTCTTGCTCATATAGAAGAAGTGGTTGTTCATGATATGCCTGAAGAGTCTCAGCGCTGGTATGCAATTAAGGTGTTTGAAAGAGATGAGAAAGTATTAGAAAAGCTTAAAATATCTGATGATATTAAAGCTCATGTTGAAAATGACATCAAGGCAGCTGAAAAAGAGATGGATGATGACTCAGAGAGTATCATCACAAATGAAAGATACATTTATATAGCAGAAGTACTTAAAGGTATTTTTAGGAAGAAAGATGCTAATAAATTAAGTACTTCGGATAAGATTGATAAGATAGTTACAAATAGATGGTTAGGTCTTCCAATCTTTGCAGCAGTAATGTTTATCATTTACTGGGTTGCGATGGTTGGTGTGGGGGCACCGGCTACAGATTGGACAAATGATTGCCTTTTTGGAGATGGTTATCACCTCTTCGGTATCGGTAGTGCTGCAGCTGATGAGGCTGCCGAAAATTATACAGCAGCTATGCAGGCAGTTGATGCTTATTTAGGTTTCAATGAAGAAATTTCAATTGAAGATATGGAGTCTTATGTTCCTTCGGAATCAGTGGTTTCTTACACTGTTGAAGATGAAGAAACATTAGAGCAGGGGGAGATTAGCGTTTACTATGATAAGATTCCGGATGGTGTGGAATTGGATGAAGTAAATGCTATGACATATCTTGAAGCTGTTGATTATTTTAGGGAAAATGGTACCGAAGAGGTTGATCCTTCCAACTATGGCGTTTGGGTTCCGGGCATTCCTGCACTTGTTGAAAAAGGGCTTGATAAGATCAAATGTGCTGGATGGGTTAAGAGCCTTGTATTAGATGGAATTGTAGCTGGTGTTGGTGCTGTTCTTGGTTTCGTACCGCAGATGCTTGTGCTTTTCTTTATGCTGGCATTTGTTGAAGCCAGCGGATATATGGCGAGAGTTGCTTTCGTATTAGATAGAGTATTCCGTCGTTTCGGCTTATCAGGAAAGAGTTTCATTCCTATCCTTATTGGTACAGGCTGTGGAATCCCGGGTATCATGGCATCTCGAACCATAGAAAATGAAAGAGACCGCAGAATGACCATAATGACAACTACATTTATTCCTTGCGGCGCCAAGGTTCCATTTATAGCTATGATCGCAGGTGCGATTTTTGGTGGAAGTGCATGGATTTCAACAGGAGCATATTTTATTGGAATAACAGCGATCATTACATCAGGTATCATTTTAAAGAAGACAAAGGCATTTGCCGGAGAGCCAGCGCCATTTGTAATGGAGCTTCCAGCATACCACTGGCCAACACTTAAAAATGTCCTTCGTTCTATGTGGGAGAGAGGATCAAGTTTTATAAAGAAAGCCGGAACAATCATCCTTCTTTCAACTGTTATTATCTGGTTCCTTTCTAGATTTGGCTGGGTTGATGGAAACTTCGGAATGCTTGAAGAAGATGCAATAGGAAGCAGTATCCTTGCGGCTGTTGGTAAGGGAATTGCATTTATCTTTAAGCCACTTGGATGGGGAAACTGGCAGGCGGCTGTTGCTTCGATCACAGGCCTTGTAGCTAAGGAAAATATCGTTGGTACTATGGGGGTTCTCTATGGCAAAGAGGGCTCAGCCTGGGCAGCACTTGCAGCAGCATTTACAACTGCATCAGGACTCAGCTTCCTTATATTCAACCTTCTTTGTGCTCCTTGCTTTGCAGCAATCGGTGCAATAAAAAGAGAGATGAATAATGCAAAATGGACCTGGTTTGCAATTGCTTATGAATGTGGATTTGCGTATGTGGTATCATTTGTAGTATATCAGTTTGGTAACATTTTATTAGGCAATACAAATATAATTGGTGCTATAATTGCTTTAGTAGTAACCGTAGGATTTTTATATTTATTATTCAGACCATATAAAGAATCAGTAACACTTAAAAATAAGGTGGTGGTAAGTTGAATTTTCTGGTTGATAATTTAGGAAATATTGTTGTTATAGCAGTTCTTATTTTAATTACAGTGTTGATAATAAGAAAGCTGGTAAGAGATAAGAAAAGCGGAAAGTCCTCCTGTGGATGTAATTGCGGCCATTGCGCTATGAGCGGAAGCTGCCACAAGAATACCGCATCTAAATAAGCCAATTCTATTTCCATAATATATGCCCGGTGCAGTTGAATTTACCTGCATCGGGCGTTTTTTATTTCCCGATATTGATTCGCTGTGTAAGAGAGAGTGGGGGATTAAGGGCAGTTTACATAAAAATGGACCACTGCCTCCGGGACCTAGGTCCATTCTGCCTCCGGGACCTAGGTCCACTTTTATGTAAACTTGCATTTTTTTTGTCATGAGTGTATAAAGAATAGGTTCAAGAAAAATGGACCATAGCCCCCGGGACTGTGGCTCATAAGGAGTGAGAAAAATGACAGAGAAAATGACAAATCCAGCATCGCAGCAGGTTATTCCAGCAGCGAAAAATACAAATAAAGAACGTATCTATCTTTTTGATAATATTAAATTTATCCTCATAATCCTTGTAGTGGTGGGGCATTTTGCAAATGTATTCTGCGACAGATATCCATCATTTAAATCGGTATATTTATTCATTTATATTTTTCACATGCCGCTGTTTATCTTTATTTCAGGCATGTTCCACAGAAACATTAACATAAAAGAAAAAGTCCTTATGTTCTGTTTCCTGGGCTATACAGAGAAGCTTCTCAGGTTCCTTGTGAGTATCATAGGAAATAAGAAGAATCCCAATATGGATGTATTTGAGGATAACGGCCTGCCTTGGTTTATGTTCTGCATGGCAGCATTTATCTTATTTACCTATCTTACAAGAGATATAAATAAAATGTATCTGCTTTGCTTTTCTATAGTTCTTATGCTGGCTGCGGGCTATGATAAAGAGATCGGTGATTTCCTTTATCTTTCAAGGATCTTTGTTTTTTATCCATATTACATTCTAGGAACCATGACCAGACCTGAAATGATAATGAAGATAAATAGAAACAAAATATTCAAATTTGCCTCAATCATAATATTTGTAATGGCTCTTGCGGCATGTTTTCATTTTCTGGATATGTCCTATAACTTAAGGCAGTTTTATACAGGCTGCCATCCATATCCAAAGAACCATTTTCTGACGGGACCATTGCTTAGGATTTTTTGCTATATCACTTCGTTTGTCATGTTTATTCCATTTTTTGCCTTCGTACCGGCAAAGAAAATTCCTTTGGTAAGTGAATTTGGTAAGAGGACCCTACAGGTGTACTTCTGGTCAGATCTTGTGAGACTACCGGTGATCAACCTTTACAGGAGCCAACTTTTATTATTTACAGCCACATTTGGAGGAAAAGCAGTGTATCTTGGGTTAAGCGCGGTCCTTGCCTTCATCCTCCTTACTAAACCATTTGGGTTTATGGTCAACTGGATAAGAAATATGGATAATATCAGGATAAATAAGTAAAAAAACGTATAAATAAGTCATAATCAGCTGTAAAAATCAAAAAAAATATAATAAAATGTTACTTAGACTAAGCTAGTATTGTCCATCAAATTATTGAGATTTCCGTGGGAGACACATTTACAGTTCCTGAGTGTGAATTTGAAGAGCCGGAAGGTCTCATCTTTGGAAGATGGAGCATAGGTGGGGAAGACCTTTTTCCTGGTGAAGTTCTGGAATTAACTGAGGATACTGAGATTCATGCATATTGGGTTGAACCTCTCACAATTAATGTAGATGTTTACTGTGGGGAGACAAAAGGTATAGGGGGAATTGTAAGTTTTCCTGCTGATACGATTGGAAAAGAATCTAATAAAGGAACTTCAATTTCTGAAACATTTAGAAAAACGATGGATGTATCAACTCTGATAACAGCTATACCTGGAAATGGATATGAGGTGGATCATTTCGAAATAGCGGATACTGTTATTGAAGGTACAGCAAACCTGGTTGGAAAAGGAAAGTTTATTTATATTTATGTTGCTGACTATATATCTTCTAATGTGGACGTAAAAGTTTATTTTAAAAAGACAGCAACAATTCTTGACGGGGCTGAGCTAAGCATTGACCTTCCGGTTGAAGGCAATGCTGTAAGACCGGTTACCGTATATACTGAAAATGATGCAAAGTATAGCGTTACAGAGAGTTTCTGGCTCTGTCCGGATTCAGATCTTACGCCAGAGCCATTTAAAGCCGGAGTAAATTACCGCGCCCATATTATTTTAAAGCCTGATGAAGAGGACGTTGTTTTTTCCAAGTATTCCAATATTACTGTAAATGGCGAGAAGCCGGCTGATATCTGGGAAAATGAAGATGGACGTTCGGTTACTGTGATCACAAAGAATTATAAGCCGATGGAACTTATTGATACACTCGAAATCTTTTTAAATTTCCCAGCTATTTCAGATGTTCCAAATGTTGCCGACGCCTGGGTTAAAGAGGGTTCACCTTATAAGATCTACAGTGCAGCCTGGTTTAATGCCGTGGAGCAAAACGGCGAGGAAAAATATTCAGAGCCAGCATCATATGTAAGCGGAGGAAGTTACTTTATAGAGATCAGTTTAACTCCTGAAGGTGAGTATGTATTTGCAGATACAGATAAAATAAAAGCTACTGTAAATGGAGTTTCTGCGAGAGTTGAGGCTGTTGCCAGCAACCAGATTGCAGTTATTCCAGATCCTTATATTTTTGGCTTAGCTGGAACACCATATAAGCTTACAGTTGGAAATGAAGCTGAGTGGAAACCGGGGGACGGTGCATTTGAAATTGTTGTAAAACATGAAAGTGATGCCACAAATCATACATTTGAAAAGTTTAATGGCGTTGAGGTTGACGGAGAGAAAGTTGATCCTTCAGAATACGAGGCCAGTGCAGGCAGTGTAAAGATTAAGTTTAAAGAAAGCTATCTTGCACGTCTTTCAACCGGCGAGCATAAGATCGTGGTATTTTTTAATGATGGATATATGGCTGCAGGAACATTTACAACTAACAAGGCTGATGGAAGCAGCAATGGTGAAAATGTGACTGACCTCGTTGATCCACAGGGTAAGGATGTCACCCAACAGGGTAAGGATGTCACCCAACAGGGTAAGGATGTCACCCAACAGGGTAAGGATGTCACCCAACAGGGTAAGGATGTCACCCCAGAGGCGAATGATGCGAGTATCCAGGACGGAAACGTTAGTCCTGCAACTAAGAATGTCAGTCTAGAGACTAAGAATGTCAGTCCACAGACAGGTGATGACACTCATCTTGTTTTTGGCTTTATCATTCTTATGATTTCAATTTTTGGAATTGTTCTTTGTATAAAGAGCAAGAAGAAAAAATCTAAAGAATAAAATACTGAATAAAAATAGAAGAATAAAGAAAATGGCAGTTATGAGAGGAAATCTTATAGCTGCCATTTTTTTATTATTTTTTGTGAATGATTAAAATCACCGTTATTTTGACGGAAACGATGGCAGTATGAATGTTTTTGTTGGATATAATATATAATGCTGTTATGATGGTGTTAAGACTTTGATAACCCCCCTATCCCTTATTAAAGCTAGGGCGGGAGTTGAAAATTTGCTATTAAAATAAGCATGTAGATTTAATGCTGAAGGAAAGTGTGGGAGTTGAAATAAAGGAGGACTATGGAAGACAAACTTAAAGATTGGAAAATCGGGGATCCGATGATCAATGAAAATGATTATTGGCAGGATCCAAATTACGTGGCGGAGGATAAAGAAAAGGAAAAGCTGGTTTTAAAACTGGCTACTATGATCACTGACCGTTATGTTAAGAAATTTATGAAGAAGATCAATAACAGGGATCCGGAATATTGGATGCTGGACATGATACTTGATAAAGAGCAGGTCAGATTTCTCATTAATTTCAAAAAAACAAGAGTGCCATATAGCATAGAAGAACTGGCAAAAATGAATAAAATGAGTGTGGAAGATACTGAAAAAATGGTGGACAGGCTGGTCTGGATCGGAATTATAGAGATGAACCGCGCCAAAACAGAAGATAAACATAAGCAGTATGAACTTCCAATATTTGTGCCGGGTTCAGCAGAATTTATGATGATGCAGGATAAACTAACAGATGAATTTCCACAGCTGGCTACATTTTTCAATCTGATGACACAGCTTCCACTTGGAGGGATCACCCAGATGGTGCCACCGGGAGGTGCAGGTGTCGGAATGCATGTTATTCCTGTTGAGAAAGCCATCAGTCTTGAAAATGAATCAGTGCCGGTGGAACATCTTTCTAGATGGATCGATATGTATGATAAATTCGGCATTTCTGAATGTTCCTGCAGAAAACAGCAGGCCATGAGAGGCGAAGGAAGCGGTGAGATCCGCGGTGAATATTGCATTGGTATGGGCGATATGGCGGAATATATGGACAGCCGTGGCATTGGACATTACATTTCAAAGGAAGAGGTTTACGAGATCCTTGAGAGAGCTGAAAGACACGGATATGTGCATCAGATAACCAATATTGATGGAGAGGGAAAGATAGTTGCAATCTGTAACTGCGCTCCCGGAGTCTGTAATGCACTTCGTACTTCGCAGCTTTACAATACGCCAAATCTTTCTGCATCTGCCTACAGGGCTCACGTAGATAAGGAAAAGTGCGTAGCCTGTGGAAAATGTGTGGAGGTTTGCCCGGTTGGAGCGGCAAAGCTTGGACAGAAACTCTGTAAGAGAAATGGTGCCGAAGTCACTTATCCAAAGACTGAGCTTCCAGATAAGAAAAAATGGGGGCCTGATAAATGGAATTATAATTATCGTGATGATGCAAAGATCAATTGTTATGATACGGGAACTGCTCCTTGTAAAACTGCGTGTCCGGTACATTTGTCAGTGCAGGGATATATAAAAATGGCAGCAGAAGGAAGATTTGAGGATGCATTAAAGCTTATAAAGCAGGACAATCCATTTCCAATGATCTGCGGCGCTGTATGTAACAGAAGATGCGAGGATGCATGTACCAGGGGAACAATTGATGAGCCTCTTGCTATTGACGAGATAAAGAAATATATAGCTTCTTTAGATTTAAGTAAGGAAAATAGATATATTCCACTATGCGAGAAGCATGATGGGGGTATGTGGTCCGATGATTATAAAATGGCTATTATCGGTGCGGGACCTGCAGGCCTTGCAGCGGCATACTTCTTAAGAAGAGACGGCTATCCGGTTACCATTTTCGAGAAGGAAAAAAAGCCAGGCGGAATGCTTATGAATGGCATCCCAAGTTATCGTCTTGAAAAGGATATAATAGAGGCGGAAATTGATGTTATAAAAGAGATGGGTGTCGAGATAAGGTGCAACGTGGAAGTAGGGAGAGATGTTACATTTGAATCCCTTAGAAATGAAGGCTATAAGGCTTTCTTTATCGCCGTGGGATGTCAGGGCGGAAGAAAAACAGGAGTTCCTGGGGAAGATTCTGAGGGCGTTATGACAGGCGTTGATTTCCTAAGGATGATCAATGCTGATAATTCCAAAAAGATAAGCGGAGAAACAGTTGTTGTAGGCGGCGGAAATGTTGCTATAGACGTGGCTAGAACTGCTGTAAGGGCGGGGGATGCAAAAGTTAAAATGCTCTGTCTTGAAAGTTTAGAGGAAATGCCTGCCGCAAAGGATGAGATCGCTGAGGCAAGAGAAGAGGGAATTGAGATAATCAACAGTTACGGACCTAAGGAGATACTTACTGAAAATGGGCGGGTTAAAGGTATCATTTTTAAGAAGTGCTTATCAGTAAAGGATGCTGACGGAAGGTTTAATCCTTCTTATGATGAAAATGATACTCTGACCATTGAGTGTGAAAATGTGCTTCTTTCAATCGGTCAGTCTATCATTTGGAATGATCTTCTTAAGGGAACTAAGGTGAAATTAAGACCAAATGGTGGTATAATCGCAGACGAGCTTACGCTGCAGACTGACGAGCCGGATATATTTGCCGGGGGAGATGTTTTTACAGGTCCTAGATTTGCGATTGACGCCATAGCAGGCGGCAGGGAAGCGGCAGTGTCTATGAACCGCTTCGTGCATCCTGGTAACAGGCTTGATCTGGCGAGAGATAGAAGGAAGTTCATCGAGTTTGATAAAAATGATATTCAGAGTGAAAGTTTTGATACTGCGCCAAGACAGATTCCTGGAAGAAAACAGGGAATTGCCAGCGAAACATTTGAAGATCTGAGGCTTACATTTACCGAGGAACAGGTTAAGAAGGAAGCCACGAGATGCCTTGGATGCGGCGCCACAACAGTGGATGAGCATCGCTGCATAGGATGTGGACTTTGCACAACGAAGTGCGAATTCGACGCCATCCATCTTACCCGCGACATTCCAGAGGCCAGCACTATGGTAAGAGCAGAAGATAAATTTAGCAAGGTAGGCCCATACGCCGCAAAACGCGCCGTAAAGATAGTAGTTAACAAAATTAAAGGTGAGTAGTTAACATAAAAGTGGACCATGGTCCCGGGGGTTGTGGTCCATATTTATGTAAACTGAAAATGAGACACAGTCATGGGGAGTATGGCTCATTTGAAAAAATATCATTTTTATTATACTATTAGTTAGAGTTTTAAAACGGAGGATATAATAAAATGGAACATTTCAGCATGCCATTAAAGGGCGTTTGTTCAGTTAAAGTTGATTTTGATATGGAGGATGGATTACTTCACAACGTGAAATTCACAGGCGGTTGCGATGGTAATTTAAAAGCCATCGGAAGACTTGTTGAGGGAAAGAAAGCAACTGAGATTGCTGACATTTTAAGAGGCAACAAATGTGGCTTTAAGTCAACATCCTGCGCAGACCAGCTGGCACAGGCTATAGATAAGATTCAGTAAATCGATTTACATAAAAATGAGCCATAGTCCCGGGAATGAGCCATAGTCCCGGGGAGTATGGCTCATTTTTTAAATTTGATTGGTTTGTTTGACAATGAGTCATTTTGGGTTTACAATTATTAACTGTTTAAATTAAATAACAATGATATGCGGGAGCTTGTGTGCCAGGCTGAGAGGAAGTTAAGAACTTCGACCGGTAACCTGATTTGGATAATGCCAACGTAGGGATGATAAACTGAATTTTAAAGATCAGCTTGTTTTAATATTACGATTTTATGGAGTATCCTTTTTGGGGTACTCTTTTTTTGCGTAGGCAACGAGGCGAGAGGGCATTGCGAAGTTGAGCCATAAGGCGAGATGCACGAAGTTGATCCGCAAGTCGAGATATTGACTAAATAAGTTAACATAAAAATGGACCATAGCCTCCGGGACCTAGGTCCACTTTTATGTAAACTAAAAGGAGATAAGATGGCAGATAAAAAATTATATTTTATTACGGACAGTTCAGAGTATGAGAGGGACGAGTTCCTTCGTAGAGTTGAAGAGGCTTTAAAGGCCGGGGTGTCTTTGATACAGCTTCGTGAAAAAAATAAAACTACAAGAGAATATATAGAAATGGCGACAGCAGTGCATGAGCTGACAAAAAAATATAATGTGCCTCTTATAATAGATGACCGTGTGGATGTAATGCTGGCGGTTGATGCGGAAGGTGTCCATCTTGGCGCAGAAGATATGCCCCTTGATATGGCAAGAAAGCTGATCGGTCCGGATAAAATCCTGGGTGCCACCACAAAAACAGTTGAAGCCGCTCGTGCCGCTTATGAAAATGGAGCTGATTATCTTGGGGTTGGAGCCATTTTTCCAACTACTACAAAGGTTAAGACAATTCTTACTTCGACAGATACGCTTTCAAAAATATGCAAAAATGTTCCTATCCCCGTTTTTGCTATAGGTGGTCTTAATCCTTCTAATTTAGATGTGTTAAATGGAATTGATATTGAAGGAGTCTGCGTTGTATCAGCTATTATGAAGGCTGATTCACCTTATAATGCCACATTAGAGATGCAGAGAGCAATCTCCCAGCTGAATTAATATTAAGCTGAACTAAATAAAAAAATTAAGATAGATTTTTTTTAGAAAGGAGCTCATATGGTAAAAGTAAATGGCGAGTCATATGAAATGGATGGCAGATCGGTAGCATTTATGCTGGATAGTCTTAACTATGACAGGACAAAGATCGCAGTTGAACTTAACGAGGATATAGTTCCTAAGCAAACTTATGAAGAGACAATCTTAAAAAACGGTGACGTAGTTGAAGTAGTAAGTTTTGTGGGCGGCGGCTGATAAAGGAGATTTTTTTTCATTAATCAGCAGCTTGTATATTCATAAATTCAGTACTTAGTGAGGGAATCATCATGAACAACATTCCATCAAAAGAAGAATTTTACGAGGCACTTAGTGTAAGGCATGGCAAGGAAAATCAAGAAAAATTCCAGGCAGCGACGGTTGCAGTTTGTGGTCTTGGGGGCCTTGGTTCAAATATTTCCATCTGCCTTGCAAGAGCGGGTGTAGGAAAACTCATTTTAATTGACTTCGATAAGGTTGATATAACAAACATTCATAGACAGCAGTATAAGCTTGCTCAGATCGGAATGGATAAAACAAAGGCGTTAGCAGAAAATCTGAGAGAGATAAATCCATTTATGGAAATAGAAACTCATCAAACAAGAGTAAATGAATCTAACATCCACGATCTTATCCAGGAGGCGGAAATAGTCTGCGAGGCATTTGATAATGCTACGAGCAAGGCTATGCTGGTTAATTATGTTTTGGAACATTTTCCAGATAAATATATAATTTCAGGATCCGGAATGGCTGGATTTAAAAGCGCGAATATGATAAAAACAAAGAAATTATCAAAAAGGTTTTATCTTTGCGGCGACGGTGTCAGTGATGTAAATCAGGGAATCGGACTCATTTCATCAAGAGTTATGGTCTGCGCTGCACACGAGGCCCATATGGTTCTAAGAATCCTTATGGGTGAGACGGATGTGTAAATTAAGCGTGAGGAGCCGCATGAGGTGACGGACGTGTGATTTAGCGCTTGGAAGCCGCAAAAAGAGGCAGATGAGTAAATTAGCGCCAAGGATTCGCATGAAGTAGACGGATGTGTAAATTAAGCGCTACCCGCAATGCCTGAAAAAAGTTAAGACTTCTAGGGCTGATATGAGAAAATGATGAGATAGCGCTGTGGTCATGAAAAGCAAGCTAAATTAAAAGTCATTCGTCATGCCACAAAAGTTAAATAATATTTGGAATAAAAAGAGGAAAAAAATATGATAGATAATAAAAACAGTGACAAGCTTGTGATCGGTGGCAGGGAGTTTAATTCCCGCTTTATCCTTGGGTCTGGCAAATATTCCATGAAGCTTATCGAAGCTGCTATAAAGGATGCCGGGGCCGAGATAATCACACTTGCGGTAAGACGTACAAATACAAAGGAAGAGGAAAATATCCTTGATTTCATCCCTGAAAATGTAACCCTCCTTCCTAATACAAGTGGCGCAAGAGATGCAAAGGAAGCTGTAAGAATAGCACGCCTGGCAAGGGAACTGGGCTGTGGTGATATGGTAAAGATTGAGATAATGAAAGATACTAAATATCTTCTGCCTGATAACTATGAAACTATCAAAGCTACTGAAATACTTGCAAAAGAAGGCTTTATTGTAATGCCTTATATGTATCCGGATCTAAACTGTGCAAGAGAGCTTGTAAATGTTGGCGCAGCTTCAGTTATGCCTCTTGCTTCACCTATAGGTTCAAATAAGGGACTTGCAACAAAAGAATTCATACAGATTCTGATTGATGAGATAGATCTTCCTATTATTGTTGACGCAGGCATTGGAAAGCCTTCTCAGGCCTGCGAAGCAATGGAAATGGGTGCTGCCGCAGTTATGGCAAATACAGCCCTTGCTACATCAGGTGATCTTATGCTTATGGCATCAGCTTTTAAGGATGCGATAAATGCAGGTCGTAAGGCTTATCTTTCAGGACTTGGCCGCGTACTCCAGAGAGGAGCAGCATCCTCAGATCCACTTACAGGATTTCTTAGATAGAAGTAGAAAACATAAGGATATTCTCATACAGGATTCCTAAGATAGAAGCAGAAAGAGTAATGGAATTATCACACCGGAATCCTGATCTAGAAAATAAAGAACAGGGAAAGTGGTACATAGGAATCATAGAGTAGAAGTAACATTTGTATGGATAAACAGTAAGGAAACGGCATAGTGTTTCTTATCCAGGAGGCAGATATGGAGAATCATTTTTTTGTAGATTCGGATGAATTATCCCCAAAGGCATTGGAGATCAAGCATAGAATAGAATCTGATCCAAAGGCCAGAACAAATCATATGGAATATCTTCCGGGGATGGATGTTCTTAAGTCAGATATATGTGAAAAAGTAATGAGTCATATGAAATCATATGACTACAGCAAATACACAGCGTTGGATGTAAGAAGAGCGCTTAACCATGAAAGATGCACGATTGATGATTTCAAGGCGCTTCTTTCACCGGCGGCAGAGCCATTTTTAGAGGAAATGGCGAAGAGAGCAAGCCAGGAGACGAGTAAGCATTTTGGCAACACGGTTTACATTTTTACGCCAATCTATATTGCAAATTATTGCGAGAATTACTGCATTTACTGCGGTTTCAACTGCTATAACAAGATAAATCGCCTGAAGCTCAGCCTTGAAGAGATTGAGCATGAGATGAAAGTTATCAGCGACAGCGGAATGGAGGAAATCCTTATCCTTACTGGGGAAAGCCCGGCCATGTCGGATGTGAGGTACATCGGTGAGGCATGTAAGGTCGCTAGGAAATATTTTCGCATGGTAGGGATCGAGGTTTATCCTGTAAATGTTTCTGATTATAAATATCTCCATGAATGTGGCGCGGACTATGTTACGGTTTTCCAGGAAACTTACGACACTGATAGATATGAGCAGCTACATTTGATGGGAAATAAGAGAATCTGGCCATACCGTTTTGATGCACAGGAAAGAGCCCTGATGGGCGGCATGAGGGGGGTGGCATTTTCAGCCTTGCTGGGACTTTCAGATTTTAGAAAGGATGCGCTGGCGACAGCCCTCCATGTATTTTTCTTGCAGCGAAAATATCCTCATGCGGAAATGTCACTTTCCTGCCCAAGGCTCAGACCTATCATAAATAACGAGACCATAAATCCACTTGATGTGGGAGAAAAGCAGCTCTGCCAGATATTATGCGCCTACAGGATCTTCCTTCCTTTCGCCGGGATCACAGTATCATCTCGCGAATCAGCACAGTTTAGAAATGGCATCGTAAAGATAGCAGCGACCAAGGTATCTGCCGGAGTTTCAACAGGAATTGGAGATCATGAAGATAAGTATGAAAAAAGAAAAGAAGCAACGGATGTACATGGCGACGAGCAGTTTGAGATAGCTGACGAAAGAAGCCTTCAAAATATGTATAGTGACATTTCTGCGGAAGGCCTTCAGCCGGTATTAAATGATTACATATTTACAAGTTAACATAAAAATGGACCACCCCCCCGGGACTGTGGTCCATTTTTATGTTAACTAGATTCGTTCAAGATCCGGTGCCGCTGTAGCGGCTGGCGCCGTACATCCAGAGTTTATAACTCAGGTAAAAGAAGAATACTCCCGCAAAAGGTGAAAGCCACGAAAGAAGCGGAATTTCATCAGGCCTTAGTATCACAAGGCTTGGGTAGTAAGCGATAAATGCAATGGGCATGATGAATGTAAAGATAAATCTAAATACCGGGTTAAAAATTGTTATCGGATACTTGGCATATTCTTTGAATCGATATACAAAATCCAGAACGAAAAATGAATTCTGTATCCAAAAACAAGTTGCAGCTGCAGCGGTCTGAAGCGCGATCATTATAAGGGAAGCCGTGATAAGAAAAATCAAAAGCTTAACAATTGAAAGAAAAGTAAATGCAAGGCCCATTTTAACCCAGGCATAGATAAGAGTTCCTATGCCGAATGCCAGCTGACCAAGTCCCTTAACATCAAATACTTCCGACTGATAATAAAAGAAAAGATTTATAGGTCTGAAGCAGTATTTGATAAAATCGCCGGAATAAACATTCATACGAAGACTCCAGTTATTATCAAAGAAACACTGAGCCGGCGTAACGGAAATAAGTGAAAAACCATACAAAAACAGCATTTCATAATAAGTCCAGTTATTTATTGTTGGAAAATTCCGAAACAGGATCCAGAAACCAACGAAACCGGAAATATTTGTGCATATCATTCCTATGGTTGAAATGATAAAATCCGCGCGGTAACTCATTTTACTCTTAAGGTCCTGAGCCAGGATCTTAAAATAAATGCGAAAATAAAATCTCAGGTTGTGTTTTTTCACCGTATCTTCATTTAAAGAAATAGTTTTCATCAGATCAACCTCCATTCACAGTAATCTGCTTTATTGAAATCTTCCAGAATAATTTGCTTATTATAAACATTACAATGCACCAGCCCAGCTGCATTAAAAGGGTGGAAAGCGTTGCCTGCCATTTTAAATCTTTCCCTAAAAGTATGGAAAGTGGAGCATTGTAAATGGATTGAAACGGCAGATAATAAACTATCTTTTTTAATGTTTCAGGGAAAAATGCAATAGGAATTGTTACCCCCGAAAACAGCATGACCACCACCTGTTTCATAATATTTATACCCCAGATGGACTCGGTATAAAGGCAAATGGTTCCTACAAAAAAGTCGATACTGTAATTTATTGATACCGCTAAAACAACCGAGATCGCGAAGTAAACCAGGTTGATACCCATTGGGATCGCGCCGTGAGTCACCACTGTAACTATGATAAACGTCGGTAAAAATGTAAGGAAAAACTGGCTGATAAATGATCCGGAATATGACCAGAACAGATATTTCCTGTAGTCCATGGGTTTAAGCAGGTCTAATACGATCTTTCCGGATTGGATATTCCTTCCGATTTCCCATACAGCATACATTTCCATGAAATTAAACAATGCAGTAGCAAGAACTAGATAAATAAGGGTGTCCGAAAATGTCATCCCCCTCACCACACTAGTACCTGCGGATTTATAAATTGCCTGCCATAAAAAGTAAATGATGGTGAGATATAAAATGTTCCCGATGACAATGATTACAAAGGACAGGCGAAATTGCAGTGATTCAATAAGGCCAGCTCTTGTTAAGGTCAGGTATTTCCTTAATTTCATATGGTCCTCCTCCCAGATTATAAATTCATATAGTCGTCATCCCGTTGGATAATGAAAATGATGATTCAATAATTTAATTGATCTTTAGATATGTTCTTCGTAAATTTTCTTTATAACTTCTTCAGTTGATATTTCTTCAAGCTGCATATCCTTTATAGAATATGACTTCTGAAGTTCGCTAAGGACATCAATGACCTTGATCTTGTCTTCATTTACAAGGATAGAGATCCAGTCTTCATCAGCAGAAATGGAACATTCAGGATACATTTTTTTGATATTTCCTGCTTCTTTCTCTAAGTCTCCATTTATCCTGATCTTTAGTGTTCGATAAGAACCAAAGAAACCTTTCAGGTGCTCTATATCATTGTCATAAAGCATTTTTCCTTTATCTATTATTACGATCCTCTTACAGAGAGCGTCTACATCTCCCATATCATGGGTTGTAAGGATGACAGTGGTTTTCTTTTCTTTATTCAGTGCCTGGATCAGGGTCCTTATCTTTGCTTTCATTGAAACGTCAAGGCCGATGGTAGGTTCATCCAGGAAAACAATCTTTGGATTATGCAGAAATGCGGCAAGTATATCACTTAAAGTCCTTTGTCCAAGAGACATTTGCCTTACAGGCTTATGAAGGATTGGTTCGATATCCACAAGTGACTGATAAAATTCAAGAATATCTTTATAATCTGCGTCGTTTACCTGATAAATATCTTTTAAGATTTTAAATGATTCTACCAGAGGAAGTGCCCACCAGAGCTGTGATCTCTGGCCAAATACAACACCAATTTCCTGAGCATTTCGGCTTCGGTTTTCGTAGGGAACATTTCCGCTTACTATTAATTCGCCACGGCTTGGCTGGAGCACACCGGTCATCATTTTAATCGTTGTGGATTTTCCGGCGCCGTTAGGCCCAAGATAGCCAACGATTTCACCCTGATCAATAGTCATGGTTATATCATCTACAGCGTGGACTATCTTATAATCTCTTGAGAAAAGATCTTTAAGACTTCCTTTAAGTCCTTCGTGACGATTAAGAACTTTAAAATCTTTGGAAACATTTTTCATAATGATTGCGTGCTCTGCCATTTTTTCATCTCCTTTATATTGTGTGGGTTATATATTTTAAGTATTTATTTGCTAGGTAGTCTGTTGATTCAGCAGCTGAATATTTCAGTGACCCAGGGGCATTAATTTCAGCAGCTGAATATTTCAGTGACTCAGGATCATTAAATCTTAGCAGCTGAAAACTTTCTTCTTTTTAGATATGCTTGATTATTTACTTGATTATAAGTATATTATCTTTATAAGAGTATTTATATGGTGTTTCATATCCATTTTTATAACTATCTTGTATGTGGAAAATAGATTGTTATAGATTTTACTGATTTAGGAGAATATTGTTATGAAACGAGAATTAATGGGGCTCATTGTTAAAAGAACTGATGGTTCAGAAATAATAAATTATAATAATGAGGCATTTCCATCTTACATTAATGATGGGTGGATAAAGCCACATGTGACCTGGGAGAGGGTGCCACATTTTCATGAGGATGTGGAGCTGCTTTCGGTTAAATCCGGGCGGATGGCCTATTCTGTAAATGGTAAGATCATTGAATTAAATGCGGGAGATACCATTTTCGTAAATGCAAATCAGATCCACTATAGTCTTGCGTTGGAAGATGAGATGGCGAGATACGTAATATTTGTCATTAATCCATCTATTTTAAAAACATCGGTTGCTGTGGAGATGCAGGCGGTTATGCCGATTCTTTCAAATCCCAACCTGCCGTACATAAGATTTTGGCACAAATATGAAAATTCGAAAGCTATTTATGAAATAATGCAGACTCTGCCGGATGTGAGGCAGGACGCGTTTCAGGTGACGAAGCGATTCTTTTCAATCTGGGAGATTATTATGAGGCAGGGGCAGTCCTACGGCTTCATTGGAAATGATATTGATGTGGATATTCATATGCAGTCATTTAAAAAAATGATGTATTTTATCCAGAAGGAATATCAAAATAAGGTGACCCTGGAGATGATCGCGGCCAGCGGTGGGGTTAGCAAATCCCTGTGTAATAAGCTCTTTAAGAAATATGTGGATGTGTCGCCTATTAATTATCTTCTGGAACTCAGGATTAAAAAAGTTACGGAATATCTTCGTACGACTTCGTACTCGTTAACGGAGATAGCGGAACTGTGCGGGTTTAACGGCGCCAGTTATATGGCGGAAATGTTTAAAAAGTTAGTGGGAAAATCCCCACTGAATTATCGCAACGAACAAGCCCATTTAAAAACCGAGCTATAACCCCGAAAGTGGACCTAGGTCCCGGAGGCTATGGTCCATAGTTATGTTAACTTGAATGAGGCATAAATGAATCTTATCCCGCGATTTATGGTTGATTTACGGTTTATTGCATATAAAAATACTGTTTACATAAAATGAGCCATAGCCTCCGGGACTTGTGGCTCAGAAATTGGAGAAAGAAGAAAAAATGGATGGTTTATTGATCGGAATAGGAGTGGGAATTGCTCCAGGAATGCTTACAGATGAGACAAAACAGGCAATCAAAATGGCGGATATTGTAGCCATACCTGTAGAAGATAAAGAAAAAAGCAGGGCCTATAAACTGGCGGAAAAAGCAGTTCCTGAATTAAAAACAAAGCAGATTTTATTGCTGGATTTTAAGATGGAAAGAGATAAAAAGCTTGAGTCAGAGAATCATTTGCAATTATATAAAGAAATTAAAGAGTATATTCTGCAAGGGAAAAATGTGGCTTTCCTTACTATCGGTGACCCTGCGATATATTCTACATTTTCTTATATGATGGACAAAGCAAAGACCGATGGAATCTGCTGTAAAATGATAAGTGGGGTTTCTGCTGTATCAGCCTGTGCGGGACGGCTTGGGATTCCTTTATCCTGCGGAAGTGAAATGATACATATAATTCCAGGAATTGAAAAACTTAAGGAGGTTCTGGATTATCCTGGAACGAAGGTAATCATGAAATGTGGTAAAAATATAGCTAAAGTTAAGCAGATTCTTAAAGACTACGAAGAAAGAAATTTAAAGTCAGGAATTAAAATTGCTATTTACGCAGTTTCAGAATGTGGTATGATAGACGAGGCTTGTTATGAGGGGATTTCAAACATCCCTGATGAAGCAGGTTACATGACTACCATCATAGTAAAAAAAGCAAATTAAAAAAATGGACCACAGCCCCCGGGACTGTGGTCCACAATTATGTAAACCGGATAAGGATAGAAAATAAAGGAGAAATAAAAATGACTTGTTTAGGAAATATTATTTGGATGATCTTTGGAGGAATCTGGAGTGCATTAGGATGGTGCATAGCTGGCATACTCTGGTGCATATCAATCATTGGAATACCAGTGGGACTTCAGTGCTTTAAGCTGGCCTCAATATCACTTGATCCATTTGGAAAAGATATAGAATATGACGGAGGAGCGGGATCATTTATCTTAAATATCATCTGGTTTATTGTTTCAGGTATGGAACTTGCCTTAGGAAATGCCATAATTGGTTTGATATTTTGCATGACAGTTGTGGGAATTCCTTTTGGCCTGCAGTTCTTTAAAATCGCAAAACTGGCTCTTTGCCCATTCGGCGCAAGAGTAGTTAGAAAATAAAGTGTGTTAGTAGTTAACATAAAAGTGGACCACTGCCCCCGGGACTGTGGTCCACTTTTATGTTAACTACTTTTAGGATATAAAAAAGCCTCGTCAAAGACGAGGCTTTTTTTAACAATAAACAATAAATAAATGAGAGAGTTACGAAAAAACTTTATGGTCTTAATATAAACCTTTGTTATGAACAAGATATTAACAAAAATGAAACGTTTGGTAAATTAACGATAAAAAAGTGGATTATTTATGAACAAATTGTAAATGGCAAAAAAAATACAGTTATTGCCGGAAATCTGAAAATTTTTTGGGTTGACACTTTAGAAACTGCAATGCTATACTTTTTCAGAACCCATGAGGGAGTAGCAGCCTTGATTCACGATTCTTTTTTTGGTTAATACTTCACCGGTATTTTCCAATAAGTTTTGAAGTTTATTTCATGACAATATCAATCATGAGATTTATGGATCAAGATGCAAGTCAACATCCTGGTGCCTGACACCTGGCTTGTATTAAATTGCGAGACTCATGTATGCCGCGTCATACATGGATCTTTTCTGCTTTATAAAGATTGGAATTTTCAGACCAGATATGACAACCGGCATATCTGGTCTTTTGTTTTGTCGAGAATAAGCTGTAGACAATCTACCGAGCTTGCAACAGTCCTACGGGAATCCGACAAAAGAGACCTACTAATGAAAAACAGAGCAATTTGAAAGGAGCTTAGAAAAAATGAGTTTTGTTGAAATTAAAAATGTTAAGAAACATTATGGTGAAGGGGAAGCTAAACAGACAGTACTTAAAGGGGTTGATCTTAGCATTGAAAAGGGAGAATTATGCGTTCTTCTTGGACCTTCAGGAAGTGGCAAATCCACACTCCTTAATATAATCGGCGGTATTGATGATGCAGATGATGGCTATGTTATGATCGATGGTGAAAAGACCAAGGACATGAATGAGAAGCGTCTTACCCAGTATCGTAGAAAACATTTAGGATATGTTTTCCAGTTATATAATCTTATTCCAAATCTTACAGTCCGTGAAAATATTGAAGTTGGCGCATATCTTAGCGACAATCCTCTTGATGTGGACGATCTTTTAAAAACTCTTGGTTTATATGATCATAGGAACAAATTACCAAATCAGCTTTCCGGCGGACAGCAGCAGCGAACAGCTATAGGCCGCGCGGTTATTAAGAATCCTGACATTCTTCTTTGCGATGAGCCAACCGGAGCCCTTGATTATAACACTTCCAAGGAAATCCTTGCACTTCTTGAAAAAATCAATCACGAATATAAAAATACCATCATCATGGTAACTCATAATGATGCCCTGAAAAATATGGCAGATCGAGTGGTTAAGCTTCGTGATGGAAAAGTACATAAGAATTATCTTAATGAGAATCCTATGCCAGTTTCTGAAATTGAGTGGTAAGGAGGAGAAAAATGAAAAATCCAATGAATAAAAGATTCCTTCGGGAATTCAAAGCGGACTTAGGAAAATACCTTGTGATCTTTTTATTCTTAGTCATGGTAGTCTCTGTAGTTTCAAGCTTCCTGGTGGCAAATGATGCAGTGGCAAGAGCTTATCATGAAAATATGGATAAGAATTTATGCGAAAATGGTCATATGTCATTTAATCTACGTCTTGACGACAGTACTATAGAAAACATTGAAAATGTAGCAGATATAAAGCTTTATCCTTATGATTATTTTGAAGAGATAAATGATGGCGTGACCCTTCGTGTTTATAGAATGGGAAGTGAAGTAAATCTTCCTGAAGTTACAGAGGGACGTCTTCCTGAAAATAAAGGTGAGATCGCACTTGATAATCTTCATTCAGCAAATAAGAAGATCAAGGTAGGAGATAAGATTCCGGTAGACGGACATGAATTAACAGTTACCGGACTGGTTGCGCTTCCTAATTACAGTGCTTTATTTAAAGACAATGCAGATCTTATGTTTGATATTTCCAATTTCGGAGTAGGTGTTATGACAGAGGAGGGATTTGATGATTTTTCTTCTGATCATGTGACAGTAAGCTATGCATGGCGGTATAACAAGGAAATTATAAATGATAAGGAAAAAGAAGAAGCTTCAGAAAAAGTTTTAGAAGCTATTCGAGATGAATTGGTAAAAGTAAATACAGACATTTATCAGCGTACACTGGCAGGGGAAGAGGGACTTAACATTATAGAAATTAAGGATTATCTTCCGGATTATTCAAATAAAGCAATTACATTTGCAGGCGAGGATACATCGTCTGATGGCGCTTCCATGGAAATATTCCTTTACATCGTGGTTTGTGTTTTGGCCTTTATAGTTGCGGTTACAACTATAAATACCATTTCAAAGGAAGCCTCAGTAATAGGAACACTTCGTGCTTCAGGATATACAAGGGCTGAGATGGTAAGACATTATTTTATCCTGCCATTTGTAACGTTTTTGCTGGGAGTATTTGTGGGAAATCTACTAGGTTACACTTTGATGCGCGATTTTATGCTGGATATTTACCGCTCTATGTATTCCTTTGGAAAAGCTGTAACAATGTGGAATAAAGATGCATTTATAAGGACTTCGCTTATTCCTACGATAATTATGACTTTGATAAATGTAACCATCCTGATCCACAAATTAAGGATAAGGCCGCTGGCGTTTCTTAGACGTGACATTTCCGGAAAGAAAAAGAAAAAGGCACTGCATCTTTCCAGGAAGATTCCTTTTAAATGGCGCTTCAGGATCCGCATTATCCTGCAGAATCTTTCGAATTATATAACGATGATGGTGGGAATAATCCTGGCGGGGGCTATAATCATTTTCGGGCTGATGTTCAAGCCACTGCTGGATGACGTGGCAAGACGTATAGATGATACCAGCATTTCAAAGTATCAGTACATTTTAAAGACGCCGGAAGACATTTCTGAGGCTTGGGCCGAGCGTTTTGCCATTGAGACTCTTGAAATGAGCAAGGAAGATTATAAGATTGATGAGATTTCAGTTTACGGAATCGAGGATAAGAGTAAGTTTATAAAGACCATGATCCCTCAAGGTGAGGTGCTGGTTTCAAATGGATTTATGGACAAGTACAGGGTTAAGGCCGGGGATAAGATCAAGCTTTATGATAAGTATAAAGACAAATACTTTGAATTTACTGTAGCCGGGGATTATCCTTATGAAGCGGCACTTTCAGTATTTATAAATCTTGATGAATTCAATGAAACATTTGAAAAAGAGAAAGATAACTATAATGGTTATTTTTCAGATAGCGAATTAACCGGGTTGACAGAATCTAATATTTATATGAAGCTGGATTCGAAAGCCTTTAGCGGGGTCGCAGATCAGCTATGGAAGTCATTTGAAGAGATCATGGAGCCGATGAAACTCTTTGGTGTCATAATGTTTGTGCTGATGGTTTATCTTCTGGCAAAGCAGATAATTGAGAAAAATCAGAACAGCATTTCCATGACAAAGATCCTGGGATTTACTTCAGGAGAGATTGGAGGACTTTATATTGTTTCCACATCGATAGTTGTAATTATAAGCCTTCTCTTGGCGGTGCCATTTGTAGACTGGTTGCTGAGACTGGTATTTACGACTTATCTTTATAAGAGAATGAGCGGCTATCTGCCATACTGCGTAAGCAGCAGATGTTACATAGAAATGGTCATACTTGGAATAGTAAGCTATGTTATAGTGGTTGTGCTGCAGTTATTTAAGATTAAAAAGATAAAAAAGAGCGATGCATTGAAAAATGTAGAATAGTTAACATAAAAATGAGCCATAGTCCCGGGGGCTATGGCTCATTTTTGCTGATTTTAGTTTACATAATTGTAGACCATGGTCCCGGAGGCTATGGCTCATTTTGCTATAGCTCATTTATGAGGCCGGTCCAGCCTTCTTCATCATAGATTTTTTTATAGTAACTTACTTCATCCCGGATGATCTCATCAATTACCTGCATTCCGAGAAGTTCCACAGGGGCTTTGTCATCAGTCATTATGTGATTTCCGGCAGAATAAAACCTAAGTTCTGATTCGACTTTATTCATCATTTGAAGTAGTTCCGGATCATTTTCTAAAGCTATGTTCTGCCTAAAATGTTCCAAAAGCCCCGGGGAGCAGGCGGCAAATAATTCGCGGTTTGTTGAATAGTCTACATCAACGATTGCAACCTCAGGAAATACATAGGAAATGGTATCTGCCAGATAGTCGGTGATATTAGCATCCTTTTTTGAAGACCCATCGGTTCCAGCAGCATTTAAAGTTCCATCCTTTTCATCAGCATTTGAAATCCCGCGCATATTCATATTGACTACCATAATGCCATTTGCACGAAGATGCGCCTTAACAAGGGTGAAAAATTCAACAGTAGACATCTGAAATGGAATAGTTATGTCCTGATAAGCGTCCACCATGATGACATCATATTTTTTATCGGGAGTTCCATAAGAGGAATCAGCTTTCCAGTGATCAGAAGACAGGGCATTAAGATATGCACGGCCATCGTAAGTTGCGACATTTATATCCTGGGGCAGCTGAAAATACTGGTGACTTAGATCAGTTATTTTTTGATCAATCTCAACACCTTCGATATTCATTTGCCCGAAATATCTGCGGCACTGGGTGGCGTAAGTTCCCGTGCCCATGCCAAGGATCAGCACATCCAGCGGACGATCATTTTCATAAATCCCTGCCATGTATGGCGCCGCCATGGCATAGTCGTAATACATACCTGTGAGTTCCCGGTCCTTAAGATAAACGGACTGGACGCCGAAAAGCACATTGGTTGAAAGAATTACCTGCTTATCATTTTCAGAAACCTGAAGATAGTTGTAAATGGATTCATCCTCTGCAGTAAGGTGTTTTTGCCAGAAAGCAAAACTGTTCCCATGCCCGAAAATGCAGCAAAGTATGAATATTATTAAAGCAATTGGAAGTTTCTTTGGAAAAATATGGCTGGAAATGAAGTAAATAGCTGCAAGTATAATCAGGATTCCGGCAAAGATCAGAAAAGTAATGGAAGTTCCAACTGTGGGAATGCTTATAAATGTAGGCACAAATGTCCCTATGATGCTTCCTACAGTGTTGAAAGCATTGAGATTTCCAACGATCTTTCCGCTGTCGTCAAGGCTGTCAACAGTATATTTTACAAGGGAAGGGGTTACGGTTCCCAGTAAAAAAAGTGGAAATACAAAGATTATCATACACGCAGCAAATGCAGCAATCACAAGGAAGTTGGTGCTGATGGTAAATACCAGCAGAGCGGAAATGCCAATGATTATGTAGCGGCCTAATGCAGGGATAAGCGCGATCCAGATGGCAGCAAGAAGAATCCTTCCATAAAGTTTGTCAGGATTCGGATCTTTATCCACTTTTCGGCCACCGTAAATATTGCCAAGAGCCATAGCGATCATTATTGTTCCAATTATTATGGTCCAGACAATCTGGGATGAACTGAAATATGGGGCAAGAAGCCTGCTGGCGCCAAGTTCGACTGCCATAACAGACATGCCGGAAAAAAATTCAGTGAGATAAAGATAAGACTTGTTCTTTAAGATCGGACGATCTGCCGCAGTGATACCTTCCTTTTTTTCTTTCATAAATATAACTCCTCTTAAAATATATAATTACATACCTGTTTTATGATTATACCACAAAAGTGGACCATAGTCCCGGAGGCAGTGGCTCATTTTTATGTTAACCGAAAGTGGACCATAGTCCCGGAGGCAGTGGTCCATAGTTATGTCGACCTGAAATTTTGAGACGGATTCAGGATTCAATCAAAAATATTGCCGAAGAAATTAAATATAGCTGTTAAAATAATGGGATTTTTCTGATGTGTTTTAGGAAGATTGCATTAATTAAATTCGATTATTATACTGTATAAAAGTAATAAGAGAAAATGAAAAATATTAGATTCAGTTTATGGTTCGGGATAGAAAAGAGGGAAAATGATAGAAAGATTAAGAAAGAAATATATTGGTGATAAAGCTTTTTATAAAAGATATATCTTAATAGCAACCCCTATGATTATCCAAAATGCCATAACTAATTTCGTTAGTTTTCTGGATAATATCATGGTTGGTAAGCTGGGGCAGGAAGCCATTTCTGCAGTAGCTACAGTAAACCAGCTGAATTTTGTTCTTTCCCTTGCTATATTTGGTGCGGTTTCAGCGGGAAGTATCTATGGTGCCCAGTATTATGGAAAAGGTGATCACAAAGGCCACATGTTTACTTTCAGATTTAAGCTTTATATGGCTTTGATCGTGACAGGACTTGGAATCATTTTATTTAAGTTTTTTGGCAGAGACCTGATCTCTTTATTTTTAACGGAGAGTGAAGGCGCGTCTGTGGACCTTGCCCTGGAATATGGACTTTCGTATTTGGGGATCATGATAATCGGACTTATTCCATTTGCGGTAAATCAGGCTTATGTGACAAATATTAAAGAAACTGGACAGACCTTAGTTCCAATGCTTGCAGGAATGGTTGCGGTTGTGACAAATGCAGTACTGGACTATTGTCTCATTTTCGGAATTGGACCATTTCCGGAACTTAAGGTAGCAGGGGCCGCAATTGCGACAGTCATTGCCCGATACATCGAGGCGGCCATAGTTCTCATCTGGGCGCACTCAAACAAAGAAAAAAACAGATATCTTAAGGATGCATATAAGGGTTTTGGCCTTCCGGTAGATATATTTAAAAAGATCGTTCTAAAGGGCGCTCCACTTATGTTAAATGAGATCCTTTGGGCAATCGGTATGAGTGCCGTTACCCAGAGTTATTCGGTTCGCGGCATGAATGTGCTTACGGCAATGAGTATGACAAATACAGTGGCGAACCTGTTTAATATTGTATTCATCCAGCTGGGGGCCTGTATCAGTATCATTGTGGGACAATACCTTGGCGCCGGGGAAATGGAGCTTGCCAAGGACTCAGACAATAAAATGATAGTATTTTCAGTTTTTTGCTGTACCATAATGGCGACCATAATGTTTGCCTGCGGGCATCTCTTCCCTGAGATTTATAACGTAGATCAGCAGATAAAGGATATTGCAGCGAAAATGATAGCTGTCAATGCTTTCTGGATGCCGGTATGTGCCTTCAGTCATGCGGCATATTTTACACTTAGATCCGGCGGAAAGACGCTGGTGACATTTTTATTTGACTCAGTATTTACCTGCCTTGTAATGGCACCATTAGCATTTGGGCTTGCACATTATACTGGGCTTTCTATAATCTTAGTTTATTTCTTTGTAAATGGAACAGAACTTATCAAGAGCATTGTTGGCTACTTCATGGTAAAGAGCAACATTTGGCTGGTGCAGATCGTATAAAATAGTTAACATAAAAATGGACCATAGTCCCGGGGGCTATGGTCCATTTTTATGTTAACCGAGATGGTAGTGGCTATGAAGTTTTAGGTTTGGGCAGCGGGCAAAATAACATTATATTTCTGGGGGTGGACAGAGTGAATAATATCGCATTTTTGGGTTTTACAGAGAAAATAATATCGTATTTTTGAGTTTGGACGGTGCATTATTATAAAAATCATAAAATGCACGAAAAAGACGTTATAGTGCATAAAATTTGATTGTTTTTCTGTGGAAAATATATATAATTATGAATCAGCGAGTGACAGATGAGCACTCTGGTAACTATTAATAATATGAAAGGGGTATGGTAATATGACCGATAACACAATGTATTCAATTATTGGAGCTGTTGTAGTTTTCCTTATCTTTCTTTTCTTTACATCATATGTAAAGGCACCATCAGATAAGGTATTTATCATTACAGGTGGAGGAAAGAAACCGAAGTATCTTAACGGACAGGCTGGATTTAAAGTACCATTTATCCAGAGAAAAGATGTACTTTCATTACAGATGCTTTCAGTTGATGTTAAGACAACACAGACAATCCCAACACTGGACTACATCAATATCAATGTTGATTCAGTTGCAGTGATAAAGATAGGAAATGATCCAGCGCATCTTGCAAAGGCAGCTGAAAACTTCCTTAATAAGGACACAGGTTACATCAATGCGATGGTTGGTTCAGTTCTTGAAGGTAATCTTCGTGAGATCATCGGATCTATGAAACTTCAGGAGATCATGAATGACAGAAAGACATTTGCTCTTAAGGTTCAGGAAAATGCTGATGCAGATATGAGAAATATGGGCCTTGAGATTGTAACATTTAACATTCAGAACATCGATGACGGTGCACTTGGTGTTATTGAAAACCTTGGTATTGCTAACACAGTAGCAATCAGAAAATCAGCTGAGATTTCAAAGGCCAATGCTGAGAAGGAAATCAAGGTTGCACAGGCTGATGCAAATCAGGCTGCAAATGAAGCTGAAGTAAAATCTAAGACATCTATTGCAGAGCGCGAAACAGCACTTGCTTTAAAGAGAGCAGAACTTAAGGCTCAGGCTGATATCGAAATGGCAAAGGCTGAAGCAGCCGGTAACATTGAGGCTCAGAAGCAGAGAAAGTCAATCAATGCAGAAGAGGTAAACGCAGAGATTGCAAAGGCAGAGCGTGAGACAGAACTTCGTAATAAGCAGGTTGCTGTAAAGGAACAGGAACTTGCAGCTTCTATTAAGAAACAGGCTGAAGCTGAAAAGTACGCAGCACAGCAGAAAGCTGAAGCTGACAAGATCAGACGCCAAAATGAAGCAGATGCTAAGAAGTACGAGCAGGAGAAACAGGCTGAAGCTGAAAAGGCTGTGGCTGATGCAGCTCGTTATGTAGCAGAACAGACAGCTGCTGCTATCAGAGCAAAAGGTGAAGCTGAAGCTGCTGCAATTGAAGCAAAGGGTGTTGCTGAAGCTGAGGCAACAAAGAAAAAGGCTGAAGCTATGAAGCAGTATGGTCAGGCTGCTATGGTACAGATGATCATTGAAAAGCTTCCTGAGATGGCTAAAGCAATTGCAGAGCCAATGGCAAATATCAAAAACCTCAATATTTACGATGCTTCAAGCGACAAGTCAGGCGAAAATGGAACAATGAAAGTTACAGGAATGGTTCCATCAGTTATGAAGCAGGTGTTTGATATCACATCAGATATCACAGGCGTAGATATGGGTGAAATTGTAAAAGCTAAGACCTACGATGCAGTTGTTAAGAAAGATATCACTGTTGACGGCAATGTAGACAGCGTTGTTACAGAAGATGTAGCAACAGATATAAATAAGATTGAGGAAACAGTGGAATAATTTGTTTACATAATTATGAGCCATAGTCCCGGGGGCTATGGCTCATTTTTATGTTAACTTAAAAGTGGGGGCTCATTTTTTATGCTTCACAGTTGTTAGGTTAAAATGTTAAAATGAAGCGTAATAATACTTAACTTAGAGTGACTAGAGGAAGATAAATGGATATTAGCTCAATTGAATATGTTGTCTTTCAACATATAATGAAACGAGGCACAGGTAAAGTTATAGATGAAAGTGATGATTTCCTCCTTATATTCGATACGGTAAGCGAAGGTTACTATCTTGCATGTGCTGATCATGAATCTGGAATGAAAATCCTTGAAAAATATATAACTAAAGATTGGAAATTATTGATGGTAACTGAACCAGAGAGGAAGATGCCTGCTGAAATATTTAGAGTGTATGAAGCGAAAGAGACTCTAGTGAATGAGGCTATGAATGCAGTGGGAGCATCTCTTGGAAAGAATGTTGCTAGAAAGTATAATTTTAATGGGCCGATGGAGTGCTACCAGTTTGCGTTTTTAAATGTTGACGAGGACGAGGGATGTTTTGAAGAAGAAGCAAGTGACCTTGATCCCAATCGAGTTGATGGATTGAGCAGGAAAATGACAGAAGATGAAGCAAGTGAGATGGCGGAAGATGAAGCAAGTAAGATGGCAGAAGATGCAAAAAATTTGCTGAGTGTCAGGGTCGCAGATGAAAATGATTTTTCTATGCTTGCTGCAAACTATGATCTTATAAGTAAAGAAGAATTAAAAGATCTGGTGCAGAAAGGTAACATTTTACTGGGTTATGACGAGGACAGGCTCGTGGGATTTATCGGGCAGCATCATGAAGGCAGTATGGGGCTTTTATACATTTTCCCAGAATATAGGAAAAAAGGCTATGGTTCAAGGCTGGAACAGGTTATGATAAAAAAGATAAGGAAAACAGGATTTATTCCTTATTGTCATGTTATAACGGATAATAAGGCGTCGGTCAGGCTGCAGAAGGGGCTGGGACTGGTGCAGACGAAAAATACGGTTAGTTGGATGTGGAGATAAAAGCATTTAATTGTATTAGATTAAGAGAATTAAGAGACATAAAATATATGTAATTAGGCGAAAAATATAGAAGAATACTATAAGTTCGCAGAGGAGATATTTGATGAAAGAGATAACATATGAGGAAATGAAAGCTTTGAGGGAAGATTCATTTCAACTGATAGATATAAGGGATGAGGTGACGGTGGCTTACGGCATGATTCCTGGGGCCTTAAATATAACTAAAGAAGAATTAGAAAAAAATAGTGATGAAGTTCGAGAAAAGCTGGCGGAAATTTCTAAAGAAAAGAAACTCATTTTTTATTGCGAGATAGGCAGAAGTTCTCTTGAAATTGATGAATCCATGGAATGTTTAAAGGGCTGGGACTGCTTTAGCCTGGCTGATGGATACATCGGTTATGTGCGTGCTGAGATGAGCAATGAAGCGAGTTTAGAGGAGAGGAAAAATAAGGCGGAAAAGAGCATACAGAAGAAATTCCATAAACAGCTTTTTGCTCCATTTGCGAAGGCGTGTAAGACTTATAAGCTGATTGAGGAAGGGGATCATATTGCGGTTTGTATCTCCGGTGGAAAAGATTCGATGCTGATGGCGAAGCTTTTTCAGGAAATTCAGCGCCATAGACAAATGTCATTTGAGCTTACATTTCTTGTTATGGATCCTGGATATAATAAGGAAAACAGGGCACTGATCGAAAGCAATGCCAAGGCTCTCGGGATTCCGATAACTATATTTGAAAGTACCATTTTTGATACGGTGGATACGGTGGTGAAGAGTCCTTGTTATCTTTGCGCGAGAATGAGAAGGGGCTATCTTTACAGTAAGGCTAAGGAACTGGGCTGCAATAAGATTGCGCTGGGGCATCACTATGATGACGTGATCGAGACGATTCTTATGGGCATGCTGCATGGTGCTCAGATCCAGACTATGATGCCGAAGCTTCATAGTACGAATTTTGAGGGAATGCAGCTTATCAGACCTCTTTATCTTATAAGGGAAAGTGACATTTGCGCTTGGAGAGATTATAACGAACTTAGATTTTTACAGTGCGCGTGTCATTTTACGGAGACTTGTTCTACATGTCATGAGGACGGAACTACTTCGTCAAAGAGGCTGGATACTAAGAAGCTGATCGCGGAACTTAAGAAAACTAATCCGTTTGTGGAGTCTAATATTTTTAGAAGTGTGGAAAACGTTAATCTGGATACGGTGATAGAGTATAAAAAGGGCGGAGTGCGCCATAATTTCCTGGATGAATACTAAAGTTTACATAAAAGTGGACCTAGGTCCCGGGGGCAGTGGTCCATTTTTATGTAAACTATAAAGGGCTGGTAATGCGGCTGGAATTTATGTAAACTGCATAAGTGGGAGAGAAAAGTATGACGATATTATATTTTACAGCAACTGGTAATTGTCTTCAGGTGGCAAAGGAATTAGGAGGAACCTTGCTGTCTATTTCTAAACTTGTTAAAGAAGAAAAATATGAGATAAATGATGATGCGATAGGTGTTATTTTCCCGACCTATGCAGCTGACGCACCAAAGATGGTACGGAGATTTTTAGAAAAAGCTCGTCTTAAGGCGGATTATGTCTTTTGCATTGCCACATATGGATACCTGGCGGGAGCGGTGACAAGGCATGCCCAGGAGTATATGCTAAAGGCGGCGGGGCATTTGGAGTATATCGAAAAGATCATAATGGTGGACAATGCCTTAACTCTTTTTGAGAGTAAAAAGCAGATTGACACGCTTTATAAAAAGGATGTCTCGGGGCAGATAAAGAGAGTCAAAGAGGAAATTGAAAATAGAACTATTAAAAGGGCGAAGGCCTCTATTTTTGATAAGTTGCTGGATTTCTTTTATCATAAAATGGGGGCTTTTCACACGGCGGATAAAAGGGACATGGATTTTACGATTGATGAAAACTGCGTAAAATGTGGCATTTGCGAGAGAGTATGTCCTGCGGCGAATATTATTATAAAGGATAAGCCTGAATACCTGCATCATTGTGAGGGTTGTCTTGCCTGCATACATAATTGTCCGAAGCGGGCGATACATGTGAAGAATGAAAAGAGCGGTAATCGCTTTAGAAACGGGGAAATTACTGTTAAGGAAATTGAGGAAGCGAATAACTAGAGGAACACTGAAGGATAATTAGAGGAATAACTAGAGGAACGATTATAGAAACGACTGAGACTTAAAACATGGTTGACATAAAAATGGACCTAGGTCCCGGGGGCTATGGCTCATTTTATGTTAACTAATGAATGACTGGAAATGAGGTAAATATGACTAACAAGAAGATGACTGACAACATGAAAATTATACTTGCATCGGGATCGCCTAGAAGAAAAGAGCTTCTTTCACAGGCGGGGCTTGATTTTTCAATTGAGATAAGTGATGTGGATGAAACTGTAGATACACAGGATGCTGCTGAGACGGTGAAGTTGCTTTCTGAGAGAAAGGCAGAAGCTGTGGCAAAGAATCATTTTAAGAGAAATGAAGACAAGGATCAAAGCGAAGCTTCAAATGATTCTCAGGATAAAGAGAATTCTAAGGAAGAGCTTCTTATCGTTTCAGCGGATACGGTGGTTGCTTTGGATAATCATGTAATCGGAAAGCCGAAGGATGAAGAGGATGCTTTAAAGATACTTATGAGCCTTTCAGGAAAAACTCATGATGTTTATACTGGGGTTTGTTGCATAAGCATGCTGGATGGAAATGTAACCACAAAGGATTGTTTTGTGGTAAGGACTGCAGTTACTATGTATGATTTTGGTGAAGGGGAGGCGTTGGAATATATTGCAACTGGCGAACCAATGGACAAAGCTGGAGCGTATGGAATTCAAGGAATCGGGGCAAGACTTGTGGAAAAAATCGATGGAGATTATAACAATGTTGTAGGATTCCCATTGGCTACATTTTTAAGAAGAATGGGAAAAATAGAACTGAATGGAAAGTTATATAAAGTTGAAAAACTTCTGGGAAAAGGAAAAGGCGGATATTCATTTCTTGTAAGTAAGGATGAAAAGAATTACGTATTAAAGCAGATTCACCATGAACCTTGTTCATATTATCAGTTTGGGGATAAGATACAGTCGGAACTTAATGATTATAAGAGACTTAAGGAGATTGGGATAAGGCTTCCACATATGCTGGATGTGGACGTAGAAAAGGAGAGGATTCTTAAGGAATATATCGAGGGAAGTATCATTTACGATCTGGTTTTAAATGATCAGATGAAAGATGAATATGTTCAGCAGATGAAGGACATGTGCCAGCTGCTTTATCCGGCCAAAACGAATATTGATTATTTTCCTACGAATTTTGTGGTTCAGGGAAATGAAATCTATTATATTGATTATGAATGTAATAACTATATGGAAGAGTGGAACTTCGAAAACTGGGGGATCAAATATTGGTCAAAAACCCCGGAATTAATACAGTACGTAGAGGACCATAAATAACAGGTTAACATAAAAGTGGACCTAGGTCCCGGGGGCAGTGGTCCATTTTTATGTTAACTGAATGTTGAACATAGCTCTTGGGGAAGTGACTCATTTTATGGAGGAAATATGATATATCAAAATATAGCAGGAAAGATTGATAAGGCGTCAAGTATTATTTTAGGGTGCATGAGGATGCCGGCTTTAAACAAAAATGAAGCTGCGGATCTTATCAGCCATGCATTTGACGATGGGATTAATTACTTCGACCATGCGACGATTTATGGAGATGGCGAGGCGGAGATAAGATTCGGCGAGGCATTTAAGGATACAGATCTTAAGAGAGAAGACGTGATAATCCAGAGCAAATGTGGCCTTCATATCGACAGACAGGAATTTGACTGGAGTAAAGAAGACATTATAGAGAGCGTTGAGGGCAGCCTTAAGAGGCTGGATATGGATTATCTTGACGTGCTTCTTCTTCACAGGCCGGACCTTTTGTTTGATCCGGTTGAGGTGGCAGAGGCATTTGACAGGCTGGAAAAAGAGGGAAAGGTCAGATATTTCGGGGTGAGCAATGTTACTCCGGGGCAGCTCGAACTTCTTAGAAAATATGTTAAACAGCCGCTTGTTATAAATCAGCTTCAGTTTTCGTTGGATCAGACCCAGCTAATTGACGGGGGCCTTTATATGAACAATATGACTACCGATAGATCGATAGACAGAGATAACGGGGTTCTTGATTATTGCAGGTTAAATGATATTACGATCCAGGCCTGGTCTCCGCTTCAGAAGGGGATGTTTGGCGGTTGTTTTATTGGTGACCCGGAATATAAAGAATTAAATGATGTTTTAAAAAAATTAGCTGATAAATATAAAGTCAGCCCAGCGGCGGTAGCAATAGCATGGATTTTAAGGCATCCGGCTAAAATTCAGCCGATAGCCGGCACTATGAATAAAGGACATTTAAAGGATATCTGCGATGCAGCGAGCTTTAGGCTTACGCATCATGAATGGTACGAGTTGTATCTTGCATCAGGTAAGTTCCTGCCATAGTATTTTGTTGGTTAACATAAAAGTGGACCATGGTCCCGGGGGCAGTGGTCCATTTTTTTAGAAAATAGAGGAAATGCAATAGTATTGTCACTTGTTTAATAAATTAATAGAAAGGAAAACTTATGGATAAAAATTATAAGGAATCATTAAATTTTTGGAATCAGGCCTTTAATATGTCTGATGAAGAGAAAGAAAAATTTTTAAATGGAATCGACCCCGACAATGATTGGAAAGATCTTGCTTCATGTGAAAAACTTAAGAATGTGCTGGTAAATCAGCTGGCTTCACAGAAAAATGTTTTAGATTATGGCTGTGGAGAAGGCTGGGCAGGTATTATTTTAAATAAATCAGGATGTGAAAATGTTACCTCGGTGGATGTGGTGGAAAATGCCATTTTACTTGCAGATCTGATGAAAAATGCCTTTAAGATTGAGAAGGGTATGGAGACAAAATGCATTTCCGTGGATTGGCTAAAGGATGTGCAGGATGATCTTTATGATGGGATTTTTTGCAGCAATGTGATCGACGTCCTTCCGGAAAATGTTGCTGAGGGGATTCTTGAAAACTTTGCAAGGATAGCTGCATTTGGTGCAAAGATTGTTATTGCAATGAATTATTACGTGGCACCGGTAAATAATCCAGAGAAAAAAATTGAGTTTAGAAATGGAAATGAGCTCTATATGGGGGGCGTTCTTCGTATGGTTTCAAGGACAGACGAAGAGTGGACGGAGATATTCGGCAAGTATTTTGATATCGAGAAGATAGAATACTTCGCATGGCCGGGTGAAAAAGAAGAAAAAAGAAGAATCTTCATAATGAAAAAAAAGAATTAGTTAACATAAAAATGGACCATAGTCCCGGGGGCAGTGGTCCATTTTTATGTTAACTGAAAATGAACGTGATTCCCCAGGACCGAGGGGCATTTTGACTAGAAAAAATTTCATGATGGTTTGCTTTTAAATTACTTGTCAGCTGCCGAGGAAGAACAGATTCGTTTCACGGTTGTTGTTGAAACTGCCATAACTCGGGAAATCTGTTTTACAGTCAGTCCTTTTTTCTTTAGCATTCGAATATTATTATTTCGTGTAACTTTCGGAAGAGCAGCAGTGGCGGAAACGGATGGAAGGCCGGTAACTTCTTTAAAAATCCTAAGAGCATCTTCATCAGTCATAAAATTTCTTTTTTTCTCAAAAATAGGAAATGATATTTCGTTAGTAATGTTAAAATTATGAGCGAAGAAACGGTGCAGAGTTTCTTTGCTGCCGAAAAGGTTAATGGCATAAGTAACATTTACAAGGGGATTCTTGGCGCCATAATAAGCATTAAAACTGCTCCAGCGGTACTCAGAAGGCGCAAGGCAGACACCGGCTTTGATTGGATTGTTATGAATATAGATCAGTGTATATAGAAAATAGTGCTCAGATTCCACAACGAAACTGCTGTATCTTTCCTGAAAGAGCGAACCGGATCGTTCATATTTTTTGTTGTACCATTGGACAAACTTTGAGCCAAGGCTCTGGAAGAATAAAGATATGTTGTTTAGATCGGAACGAAGCATAAAATGGACGTGAGTATCCATTACACAATAGGCTAATATATCAATACCATATTTTTCCTTACTAATCGATAAGGTTGAAAGAAATTTGAGATAGTCGGAGTTCTCTTCAAAAATGATACGATGATTAATAGAACGAAGTATGATATGATATATGCCAGTAGAACTAGTACGTCTATTTTTTCTTGGCATATTTACTCCTTTGAAAGAATTTTATAGAATTGTTAACAGTAAGTTGATTATATTATCAATTTTGGAAACTTACAATATGGGAAATGAGTTCCGTGCTTATGATAGAGAAAAAGAATCTGTGCCAATGGTATAGAGAATAAGTTTTGTAGTAAAGGGATGTAATGTGCCGAGAAGATACATTTTACATGGGTTAAAAGGAGGGGCAAATGAAATTTGGCTGGATAAATTTTGTTGGGGCGGTAATCGTGCTTCTTATGCTGGTGCCGAATATTATTTACGCAGTAAAAAATAAAGATGAGAAGAACCGTTGCACAAATCGTTTTATGAATATTATAGAGCAGATCGGAAGATATGGTTGTATGGTGCTGATGTGGATGCCGCTTCTTATCTGGAAGTTTGGATTTAAAAGCGTATTTGAAATGGTTCTTTATGTGATAGGTAACCTGCTTCTTCTTATTGCATATTATATTGGATTTGCAATTTATATGAAAAAGAAGCGCACGGGGCTTGCAGATAATATGGGAAAAAAGAACGTGGGGCTTGCAATGACACTGGCTATAATCCCAAGTTTCATTTTTATATTTAGTGGTGTGTTACTTAGACACTGGCTGCTGCTGGGATTTGCGGTTGTTTTTGCCATAGGACATATATATGTAACCTGGCAGAACACAAGAAACTAGTTAACATAAAAATGGACCATAGCCCCCGGGACCTAGGTCCATTTTTATGTTAACCAATATTGGGAAATTTAAACTACAATACGTCCTAATTCCTTTAGCATAGTCATGTCTTCTTTTATTGTGGCGCCGGATGTGGTCAGCATATTTCCGGTGATAGAAGCAGAGGCGCCGCAGGAAAATGCCTTCTTTCCATTGTCTTTCATAAGGATTCTTCCGCCTGCGAGACGAATGTCTGCATCAGGATTAATGAAACGGTAAATCGCAATGCAGCGGAGGATATCATTTTCACTGATCCTCTCAATATTTTCAAATGGCGTTCCTGGGATTGGAACAAGAGTATTAACGGGGATTGATTTAATCTGAAGGGCTCTTAATTCAAAAGCCATGTCAATTCGGTCCATCCAGCTTTCTCCCATGCCAATGATACCGCCGGAGCAGACATTTAGCCCTGCGGCTTTTGCACGTTTTATATTTTCGATTTTTTCATCGTAGCTATGGGTGCTGCAGACCTTTTCAAAATAATTCCTTGAAGATTCAAGGTTGCAATGAATGTACTTTACGCCTGCATTTTTAAGGCGGATAAACTGCTCACTAGAAAGAAAACCAAGGGAGCAGCATAGATTTATGTCAACTTCGCGATTCATGTTTTCATAGATAGAAATGATTCTTTCAAAGTCAGCAGCAGACGGGCAGCGGCCAGAATTTACCATGGCAAATCGCTTAACACCGGCGTTGGCGTTCGCTTTGGCAGCGGCGATCACGGTCTCGTCAGGAAGAAGAGAATGAATGTCGCAGTTACATTTGTTATGGCCAGACTGGGCGCAGAATTTGCAATCTTCACTGCAGCGGCCCTCAATACCACTGATAATGGAGCAAAGGTTTACATTATCTGCCATAAATGCAGCGCGGATCTTGTCTGCTTCCTGGCAAAGTGTATCTAAATCAGCGTCGAGAAGAAGGAGAGCAGTTTCTTTATCAATCAGCTTTCCGTTAATTATATCAGTGCTTAAAGCTTTTAAATCTATGTTCATGGTTTTTACCTCTTTTTCCGTATTTTGATTTTTCATTCCGATTTAAATTTTAATAATAAAAATCTGTTTGTCAACCAATTCTTTTGAATCAGTTGACAGTATTTGGCTAACTACTAACTATCTTTGGTTGACATAAAAATGGACCATAGCCTCCGGGACCTAGGTCCACTTTTAAATTATGAGAATATGTATTATACTGTTTAAGTATGATTTTTAATTCATGATTTATGCTTGGGAGGTAAAAACGTGAAGGGAAAGGTTAAGATTGAATTTATTATTGTAATTTGTCTGTGGATCATTTTTGTTGCGGCCGTGGCATATGCAATCTACGTTAAGATTTCTACCCAAAAAAAGATGGTTTCATATATTCAAACTAAAGAAGAAGTTTATAACATGGAATGTGGAATCATTTTTAACTCTAAGACTTTTAGAACTTCTGAAAATGCAATTATCACATACGATTTTGATGATCCGGAATATCAGGAACTGCGCGAAAAATATGAGCTTATAGATCTCGCCGGGAATGGCTCTGAGTTCGATAAAGCAGTTAATCTTATGGATCATTTTTCAAATAAAATGAAGCATGACGGGAATTTTGCTGATTATACGAAGGACATGAATGCCCTGTATCTGCTTGATTTTGCGCTGGGGGAGACGAAACATGGAATTCATTGCCGCGCCAAGGCTCAGATAATGAATGAAGAGTATCTGGCACTTGGGATTTACTCAAGAAAAATGTGGATAAATCCATTTTCAGTTTATGATGGCGAATGCCACGTGGTAAATGAAATCTGGGACAGCAATTATAAGAAATGGATCATGCTGGACACGACTAACGATATTTATTGGATCGGCGAGGAAAAAGTTCCTTTGTCCGCTCTTGAAGTAAGACAGAAGTTTGCAGATCAGGAATTTGTAACTCCGGTAATGCCTGGTGAGGGCACAGAGGACCTTGATGCATTACGGGAAAAGCATATGGATCTTATTCTATATACGGCAAAGAATATGGCATATTTTCAATATTTTTTAAATTATGGAGTAGGAGAAGACGATATAATTTATTCGCTTTTGCCTGAAACTATGGAACCAGTGGATAGCTGTCTTATTTCTGAAGATACAGTTAAGGCACCACCAGTTGCAGAGTAATCGTGATGACATAAAAATGGACCACTGCCCACCGGGACTATGGCTCATTTTTATGTTAACTATGTGGAGGATTATGGAAATAATTACATGTTTAAATGATAAAAATTCAAATGACATTCTTAGAACCATGCTGCAGGATGTGCTTTGCGTTATCGGAGGCGGCGGTTTCATTTTCACAAAATGGATCTGTGGATCTTACTTTAATGCTGCCGGATGGGGCAAAGATCCATTTTAAAGCAGCTGGAAATGAATTGTCCCAAGTTAACAACGATCAAGCCGAAAATCCTGGCATGGCATGCAACTCTTCCGTAGAAAATGCCATGGCACAGATTAAGCAATTCCTTGCAAAAAATCCAGATATAGGACAACTGTCAGCAAAAAAGCAAAAAAACATTTATGATAGAGAGAAAAAAAGAAAAATGCCGAAATTTATGGAAAGATATCCTGTGTTTGGATTAGCGGCATTTATCGCAGCGGTTGTTATCGTGCTTTTATCGATTAGAGGCTGGGAGGCGTATAAGGTTTACTATGAATATACGGTGGACGGCGTAACCCAGAGTTATATAAAGAGAAACCAGACTTATCCATTTTCAACCACTACCCATTATTTTTACAGGGATGAAAATGGAACCGCCGTGGAAGCCCACTTCATTACTACTTTGGGGATGATTACTTCAGGTGGACTTGTGATCCTTTGTATTTTAGTTGGTTTCGCGGACATTATCCAGTGTAAGAAGAGAAGAAAAAAACTGAAAGAGTTAAAATAGGTTAATATGTGGGTTCCAAAGATTAATATAAAAGACGATAAAAAAAGAAGCATACTTTTTGTTCCGGCCATGCTGGACATGCATTTTCCGCTAATAAAGTATGCCTTCTATTCAAAAAACTATATCCCTGTGATAATGACAGAAGAAGATGGGATTACAGATCTTGGTATCAGATATGTCAATAATGATATGTGTTATCCCATTATCCAGATCGTTGGACAGATGATAAAGACCTTACAAAGTGGAAAATATAACGTAAACCGCGTGAAGCTTCTTATGCCAACAGCAGGCGACGCCTGTCGTGGAGCAAATTATATAGGAGCTTTAAGGAGAGCTGTGAAACTTGCTGGATATTGCAATGTGCCTGTGCTTACTCTTAATGTAAGAGACTGCGAAAAAGATAGCATGATGAAATTTGATCTTCCTATGGTTTGGCACGCGCTTTTTGGCCTTTTCTATGGAGATATCCTTATGATGCTTCTTTATCAAACAAGACCTTATGAAAAGACAAAGGGCGCAGCTGACTCTTGCTGGGAAAAATGGATCAAACGGCTTTCTTATGACATGATAAGGGGCAGAAATCTATCACTAAGAGCGATGCGTAAGAATTTCAGACTCATTTCAAAGGATTTTGCCGCTATCAGGGAAAATGACACATGGCACAAAATAAAAAGAAAACCCGTTGTAGAAATAATAGGGGAACTTTACGTTAAATATTGCCATTTGGGAAACTGGGATCTGGTGGATTTTATTGAAAAAAATGGAGCCGAGGCTCATGTAAATGGCTTGTCATACTACGCGCTTTATTATATGGACACTCATATGGTAAGAAAGCATACTTTGGAAGCTAAGGGCGCAAAAGTGCTTATGAAGTTTCTGGAAATGATACAAAAAGACATGATAAAGGCCATGAAGGAATATGATTTTTTTACCATGCCTGCATATAGACAGTTTAAAAAAGATGCTCATGGAAAGGTTAATTATAACATGAGGACCGGCGACGGCTGGCTTATTGGAGCCGAGGCCGTTGGATATATGAAACATGGCGTAAATAAAGTATTTGCGGCTCAGCCATTTGGCTGCATGGTAAATCATTGCGCCGGAAGAGGGCTTTATCCTTCTTTAGCAAGAAAATATAAGTGTGCAAATATTGTCAGCGCTGACGTAGATTCTAGCGCGTCAAAATTAAACTATTACAATCGACTTTTAATGTTGCTTAACTAGTATAAGTTAACATAAAAATGGACCACTGCCCCCGGGACTGTGGCCCATTCTTATGTTAACCATTTTATTTCGATTGATTTTCGTATTGAGCTTCTTTTTCTTTATGTTTTCTTATTATCTCTTTCTTTTTCTCATCCCATTCTTTTCCGTCTAAAGGATAAAATAAAATTGAAATGCCACTGATGATAAGAGAGATGGCAGGAACTATCATCCAAGCGATGAGAAGTCCTTTCTTTGCCCTGTCAGACTGGAGGCCGGCGCCAAGACTCTGGTCATAGCCGTAGGCTTTCCATATAGTAAGGAAAAGGGCCTGAGCTATACTAAGAGCAGGCTTTGTGATAAAGCTGTTTATTCCGGCGTACATTCCCTCTCTTCTAAGTCCGGTTCTTGTTTCATCATAATCAATCACGTCGCCATTCATAAGTGGAACGCTGAACATACATCCGGTGTAGCCGATACCAGCGCAGAGGAAACCAATGACTGCAACAAATGTAACATTTCCGAAAAATGCCATCATGAGGCACGCCAGACCAAATTCAAAGCAAAGGAAGAGCAGCGATTTTTTTACTCCCAGCTTATTTGTCATGATCTTAAAAATAAACATTCCTGCTACAGCCCCGATAACCATTGGGATATAGCAAAGTTCCATTTTTATCTTGGTTTCTGCAAAATAATACAAAACTCCCTGCATGAAAGCGGTATTTATAAGCTGAGTCGTAAATGACAAGACTTCGAAGATAAGAAATGGCTTGTTCTTAAAGCATTCTGCAAGGGCTTTAAAAAATCCAGGTTGTTCCTCGTCTTTTACATAATCAAGTTCTTTATAAAAATAAGTTGAAATTAAGATGATCACTGCAGCGACAACGCCAATCCCAAGTAACACAAGCCTAAAGAAAGTTGGATCGTCATGTGGGTCCGGCTCAATAAGTGGTAGAAGAACCATAGGTCCCCCCAGGGAAATGACACCGAATATTATTTTAAAGATAAATATTGAGGCGCGGGTCTTGTTGTCTACAGTCATTTCATACGGCATAACATAAAGCGCCGTTGCGATTGCGGTATATAGGGTATCGAATAAGAAGAGCATTGAGAGCATCTGTATCGACATTGCCATCTGGCTTCTTCCGAACAGATAAGGTACCCACATTAGAATAAAGATCAGGCCGTAAAATGGAGCTCCGTATCTTATGTACGGTATTCTTCGGCCTATTTTTGATTTTGTATGATCGGAAATGAAACCGAACAACGGATCATTTACGGCGTTCCAAATGGCAAAGAGCAGCCAGACGACTGATGCATATTCAGTACTTAGCCCCATCCATTTGGTGTAAAAATAAGTCATCCCACCGCCAGTAACAATGCCGCACAACACGCCGCACATGCTATCTGCTGCGGATAACCATAACTTTGAAGAAAGCTTTACTTCGCTTTCTGTACCATTTTTCATACCATCCTTCATACGTTTCCCTCCTGTCAAAACACTAACGGGCAAATGACTCGTTTTGTGTACTTTGATTTAGATACATGTGTTTTTCAATTTGTGTATCATACTTTAAATCACAAGCCACTGCATAATCATTTATTCGACATGTTAGATAATAAATGCGCTGATGACTTTATAAATTTGTTTAATATGCACAATTTAATGATACTATATTGCAGGAAATCAGTTTTCCATAATCAGCCATAAAAGATGCATTTTTAGTCAAAAATGAGCAATATTTCATGAAAGTGAATAGTGAAGAGGGTTATCTATGGGTTGACATAAAAATGGACCACTGCCCCCGGGACTATGGTCCATTTTTATGTTAACTAGTTGACGGATAAGGCATGTTTTGAATATAATGAACCATGTATGGATGTTTCGTATCTATATAATAAAAGATTTTCGTGGAGGTAACCATGAGAGAACGAGATAATTACTCGGTGCAGATTTAATGCTGACAGCAGCTTGTACCGAGGTTAATTTATAGAGTGCTGTCACATTCTGCACCGGAAGAATTGATTAAAAACCAGAATTAACACACCAGATGACTCAATGTTAAGACGGGCATCCTCCAAATCATTATGAGAGCCAAAGAGTTGCCGGATACTGGATAGAATAACATCTCCCCACATTCATTATGGGAGCCGGACTCTATCAAGCCAACTGGTAAGAAGAACAATCAAAAATTCAAAAAGGAGCAGATATGAACACAAAAATAATGAATCGAGAAAGAATAAATAAATTAAGAAAAGAATGGGAAGCTGAGGAAACAATCGCTCACATTCATGGCTGGGATTTTTCTCATATTCATGACAGATATGAGGAAGAGGACGATCTTCCCTGGGATTACAAAGAGATAATCGACACCTACCTTACACCTGACAAAAAGATCATGGACTTTGACACAGGTGGCGGAGAGTTCTTATTATCCCTGGGTCATCCTTTCGAAAACACTGCAGCCACAGAAGGATTTCCACCAAATGTAGAACTTTGCCGTGAAATGCTTCTTCCACTGGGGATCGACTTTAAGCCTTGTGATGATGCTTCGAACATTCCATTCGGGGACGAGTCATTTGACATTATCCTAAACAGACACGGAAGCTTTGATGCAAAGGAGACATTTAGACTCCTTAAAAAGGGCGGTTACTTCATAACTCAGCAGGTTGGCGCAAGAAATGACAGGGACTTAGTTGAAATGGTCCTTCCCGATATTCCTAAGCCTTTCCCTGATCTTGAATTAAAAATTCAAAGGAAGAAGTTTGAAGAAGCAGGCTTTGAAATAGTAAGTTCAGATGAAGCCTTAAGACCTATAAGATTTTATGACATTGGAGCATTTGTATGGTTCGCTCATATAATTGAGTGGGAATTTCCTGGTTTTTCAGTTGAAAAATGTTTCGACAAGCTTCTTAAAATGCAGGAGATAATAGATGAGAAAGGTTGCATAGAAGGTACCATTCATAGATATTATCTTGTGGCTAAAAAAGTAAGTTAACATAAAAATGGACCACAGCCCCCGGGACCTAGGTCCATTTTTATGTCAACCAGGAAGGAGGAGCATCCCATGACTTTATATGATAATCTTACAAAGGTAAAAGATGATAAATACCGTGAGTTCCAGATTAAACTGGTTCCAAATATTTCGCCTGAGACGATCATTGGAGTCAGGACCCCTGCGATGCGAAGCATTGCAAAGAAATTGTTTGAAAGTCCTGAAAAAGATGCGTTCCTCGGCAGCCTGCCTCATAAATATTATGAGGAAAACCTGATCCATTTCTTTCTCATTTCGATGATAAAAGATTTTGATGAGGCCGTGAAAGCAGTAGAGGCATTTCTTCCTTACGTGGACTGCTGGCCGGTTTCGGACCAGGCAAGCCCAAAGTCATTTAAAAAGAATCATGAAAAACTTCTTCCGTATATCAAAAAATGGATCGCCTCAGATCACGTATATACTGCCAGATTTGGCATTCGCATGCTGATGAATGAATTCCTTGGGGATGATTTTAAGAAGGAATATTTAGAGCTTGTGGCTAAAAAACAAGGTGAGGATTACTATCTTAAAATGATGCAGGCCTGGTATTTCGCAACAGCTTTAGCAAAGCAATACGAAGAGACATTTCCATATTTTAAGGAACATAGATTAGAGGACTGGGTTCATAAAAAAGCAATCCAGAAGGCCATAGAAAGCTACCGCGTTAGCGAGGAACATAAAGAGGAATTAAGGGCTGTAAAATAGCTTCATGACAATATTTGATACTTGTTTGTATAATCTATACAAACAAGTTTTATGGGGGATAAAAGCATGTTAAATTACAGACTTATGACAATTAATGATTATAAGCCAGCATATGATCTGTGGATCAAATGTCAAAATGGATTAAACAATAAAGATGATTCCTATGAAGGAATAAAGAAGTACCTTGATCGAAATCCAAATACTTCTTTCGTTGCAGAACTTGATGGAAATGTAGTCGGTGTCATTTTATGTGGGCACGATGGAAGAAGAGGGATCATCCAGCACGCCTGCATATCACCGGATTGCAGGCGAATGGGGATAGGAAAGAAGCTGGTCAGTCTTTCACTTGAAGCACTAAAAGATGAAGGAATAAATAAGGTCCTTCTTGTTGCATTTAAAAAAAATGAGGCAGGCAACGCTTTCTGGGAAGCTGAGGGCTTTACTCTTCGTGATGATCTTAATTATAGAAACAAGGCTCTTACAGAAATGATACGTATCGACCCAGAGTATGTAAAATAATAAGAAAATGATTTTAGGGAACTTTTGCGTGATTTATTATGTGAAAAGTTCCCTAAAATACTTTATTATCGTCTTAGTAACATTTTCAAGTTAGTTAATTAGAGCTTTTTAGAGAGGATTTGATTTAAGAAATGACAGAAATAATAAAAAGACTTGATAATACTTCGCATGACTTTGTACTTAAGCATAATGAAACACACATTGAATATCTCTTACCTATGGAAAAAGATAAACTCTTATTTTTAAATGAAAAGGCTGAGTTATTTGATGTGATATATGTAAATGATTGTCCGGCTGGTTCCTGCATAGCGCTTAGAGAGGGCGTAGAAGAATATGACATTAAAGGTTATAAGGAATTCTTAAAGTATTATTCAAAATATTTATATGTCGACACGATAGTTATAGATGAAATATTTCAAGGAATGGGCTTGGGAAGAAAGTTATATCAAAATGTATTTAACTTGGCTGAAAAATCAGGCGTAGAGGCAGTTACAGCTGTAATAACAACTATGCCATGTAACAAGGCAAGCCTTAAATTCCATGAGAAAATGGGATTTCATGAAATTGGAGAGTTGTCGCTTAGAGGTGGCAGTGTAAAAGCTTCGCAGTGGGTGAAGGAGATTAAGAGTTAGAAAATATTATATTAATAAAAAAGGTGAAAGCGAATAGTAAAATAAATTAAATCGAATGATAATAATACATAACGATTATGCTGAATAATATTTGAATGTTGGTTTAATAATATTTACAGAAGGGTTAAAATAATATGATGATAATAGAAAAACAAAATTACCATCAGACTCAAATAGTATTGTAATAGTGGTAAAAATAACTTACAAAGTTAAATCTAGATTGGGTATTGCTTAAATTTATTAAGAGTGGTAAAGTGATTGTAGAGGAGGGAAAATAATGAATAAAAAGATTTCAAGTAATAAGTTTACAGTTGATTTGACAGATGAAAATAAAGCTATATTGGAAGATATCAATTTAAATACAATGTTGCCATATGGACAAATAATTAACAGAATAATAAATGTTTTTTGTGGAACACCTAATTACATAAAAGAAGAATTAGTGTCTTTTGTGATGAAAAAAGTAGAGTTATTAGAAAAGCAAATGAAATTTGCAGGTCCATATGAATATGAAACTTTAATGGAAAAATATGATATATATAACGAGTTAGTTACTTTTATAAATCGGGGAAAAAAAATAGAAAAAATTAATTCACAAGTTAAGATGACACAATATGAAATTAATGAGGGGGTTGTTATTTGTCCAAGTGATTGGATTGTCGTTAATCCAGAAAAACAACATAATAGCTGCTATGCTGGGGTAGTAGAATGTAGAAAGTCTTGTTTTGAAGTTCCACATTTTCTTTTCTTTACTAATAAATTAGGTAATGAGTACGATGACGAATTATATGATGAAGTAAACAAAAAATGTTGTAAAAAATGGCCGCAATTTAATGATATTTTAAAAAAACAGGTTGAAATAATGTATGATACAGAGGGAAATATTATTAATAATGACGAATGGCTTAAGGCTCCAATTCTTGGTTATTTTGCGCTTTTAGACAAGGACGATCCAACATTATCTAAAGACCATATATTCCCAATGGGCGCTATGATAATACGTAAGAAACAATAAAAATACATAGATGAAGGGAGAAATAATTGTTTTATATGGGTAGAAAAATAGAGGATTTATCAGAAAAAGAAAAGTTTGCGTTGGTTAATGATTATTTTGAAAACAAGGAAATATCAGTAACTGAAATAATTAAAAAATATGATTTGGATTATAAAAAAAATGAATTGGTAAGATTCCTTCCATATAAAGAAACAACAGAAATTTGCCCTTATTGTAATGTGTCTATGAATGCAAAGATTAAGGGCAGAGGAATTTTAGATTATCCTTCCTGCTGGATTTGTGGACATATAAAGTATAACGAGTCATATATGAAGTGTGAATGCAATAATTGTAGACAGCTGTTAGTTGAAGAGCAAAAGAAAAAAAGATGCTTAATTGAGGCGGCATATTCTCAAAATGAAAAAATAAATTTTAGTGATTTAGATTTGAAAACGCAAATAAAATTATCAAGGATGATTTTAAAGTCTTCAAGTGACTTTATAATATTCGATCCAAATAAAATTGATGTCATTAATGATTGGGAAGTTATAGATAAGTTAATCGAAAAAAAATATTTTACTGTTTCTAGTAAAAATGATATTACAGCATTTGAAGATTGTGATAAATTTCCGTATTATTATAATAAATATAGAGTCTTATATGATATTAATATAGTTTTTTCTGAGGAAGAAAAAGAACTCTTATGTAAGAATAGATATTTTTGTCAAAAATCTGATAGATTAGAAAAATTAAAAGTTTTGAAAGACTATATACATAAAGACGTGATGAATTACTTTAAAAAAGAGTTATTAAGAAGAGGACTATATTTCGAAATAATGCCAGCTGCAGAAGAAGAATTCAAAAAATTATATGAAATATTGAGCTATGGACAAATAATCAATCAATGCTATGGAATGGCGAGACATATATCAGATCAAGTTATAAGTGGAAGAATAAGTAGCTATGATGTCCCTAAAATGGCATTACATTATACATATTGTTCTATATTAAAGGGGTTAAATAAAGGTTGGCATATTAATAATAGTGATGTGTTTTTTGCTGAAAGAGAATTACAAGATTTTATAACAAATATACTAAGAAAAGATATGACGATATTGAATTCTGTTGTTACAGAAGATATGTTATAGAAAAAAAACTATAGATTATATTATATGACACAATCTACCAAATATGATAGAATAAAGCATATAATTTATATGGCTTTTAGCATTTGCTGAAAGCCATTTGCTGTTGTTGTGGTTTATGTTGAGGGTTTAGTATCGTCATGGGGCTTTTAAAGAGACTATTTAGCTATAAAATAGATAAACAGAATAAAAAATCTATAAAGTCAGTGGCTTCACAGAGTGTACCTCAAAATGAAAATTTATCAAGACTTCTTAAGTGTGGAGATTATATCAATTCTTTATTAATTTTTGATAGATATATAGCTAGAAGTGATTATTCTAGTACGCTTTCAGATTATTCTGAAAATGTAGAATCTTTTAAAGTCCTCAAAGAAAGTGGAATGTTTGAGGATTTCTGCAAAAAATATGGTGTGTACCCAAACAGAGTAGAAAATATCATAGATAATTATAAGAATATTCAAGAATTGGTAGAAAAGCATAATACGGATTTTGTTGAATATTCAATGGTAACCGAAAAGAAATATTTAGATAATATTCTTGAAAAAGTTGATCCAGATATTAAATTAGATGATGATCAGAGAAGGGTCATTCTTACTGACGAGGATTATTGTCTTGTTATAGCTGGTGCAGGTGCGGGTAAAACAACAACAGTAGCTGCAAAGGTTAAATATTTAGTTGATAAGAAGGGTATAGATCCTTCTCAGATACTTGTGGTTTCATTTACAAATAAAGCAGTAAATGAATTAAAGGAAAAGATTCAAAAAGGTTTAGGGATAGATTGTCCTATAGCAACATTTCATTCTACAGGAAATGCAATCATTCATAAGAATAATCCAGATGAAAAATTAAATATAGTTGACTCATCTAAGATGTATTTTGTTCTCAGAGATTATTTTAAGAATTCAATTTTGAAGAAGGAAAGTGTTGTAAATAGTCTTATTATGTTCTTTGCTTCTTATTTTGATGCGCCTTATGAAGGTGATGATCTTAATGGATTCTTTAATAATATAGCAAAGGCTAATTACACTACTATGCGTAGTGAATTAGAAGATTTTAAGAGAGAAGTTATTGATAGAAAAACAAAAAAATCTATTACAATTCAAAATGAATTTCTGCGTTCTTATCAGGAAGTTGAAATAGCCAATTTCCTGTATCTTAATAATATAGATTATGAATATGAGCCGATATATAGATACAATATTGAATTTTCAAGAAAGCCATATACACCAGATTTTATTATTTATCAAGGTGAAAAGAGAGTATATTTAGAACATTTTGCATTATCAGAATCTGGAGAAAATGATAGATTTTCTCCAGAAGAGATTGAAAGATATAAAAAAGCTGTAAGGGACAAATGTATCTTACATAAGAAGCATGGAACAGATTTAATTTATACATTTTCTGCTTATAATGATGGCAGACCATTATTAGATCATTTAAAGGAAAAACTTGTAGCTATTGGTTTTGAATTAAAACCAAGACCTAACCAGGAAGTTATGGAAATGATCGTAGCAGGAGAAGAAAACAGATATATCCGTAAATTACTGAATTTGGTATGTCGGTTTATATCTAATTTTAAAGTGAATTCATATGAAGAAAATGATTTTGAAAGAATGTATCATTCAACGCAAAATGTTAGAAGCAGGCTGTTTTTAAATATCTGCAATGATTGTTATTTAGAATATCAGCGTTGGCTTAAAGAAAATAAAGCAGTAGATTTTGAAGATTTGATAAATGAATCAGCTAGAATCCTTAGAGAAATTAAGGAAATGAAGCAAAAACTTGATTTCAAATATATCATTGTGGATGAATATCAGGACATTTCTAGACAGAGATTTGATCTGACAAAAGCTTTATCTGAGGTTACCGATGCAAAAATCATTGCTGTTGGAGATGATTGGCAATCCATTTATGCCTTTAGTGGTTCTGATTTAACTCTATTTACTAGATTTAAGGAAAAAATGGGTTATGCTAAGATGCTTAAGATTGTAAGAACTTATCGTAACTCTCAGGAAGTTATTGATATAGCGGGTAATTTTATTCAGCAAAATAAAGAACAGATTAGTAAGCAGCTTATTTCACTTAAGCATATTGAAGATCCAGTTCTTATATATACGTATGATTCAAAGAAAAAAACACCTAATGGAAATAGGACAACTGGAGCAAATTATGAAATGGCTAAAGCTATAGAAAAGGTACTGACAGATCTTTTGGCATATAAAAAAAGAGAAAATGTTGAACCTGGAAAAATATTATTACTTGGAAGATATGGATTTGATGGAGATCATTTAGAAAAATCAGGTCTTTTTGAAAGTATTACTAGGAACAGTAAAATAAAAAGTGTTAAGTATCCTTTCCTTGATATAACATTTATGACAGCTCATTCTTCAAAAGGACTGGGATATGATGATGTAATTGTTATAAATGGTAAAAATGAAACTTATGGATTTCCATCAAAAGTAGAAGATGATCCTGTACTTTCTTTTGTTATTAAAGGTGATAAGGCAATTGATTATGCAGAAGAGAGAAGACTCTTTTATGTTGCAATGACAAGAACAAAAAATAGAGCTTTCTTTATTGCGCCTGAAGCGAATCCATCAGAGTTTTTGCTTGAGTTGAAAAGAAACTATAAAAATGTAAAATTGCTGGGGGATTGGAATGAAGAAGAACCTGAAAGTGTTGCAAAAAAAGCATGTCCTATATGTGGATATCCAATGCAATATAAGTATAAACAAGCATATGGACTAAGGTTATACATTTGCACAAATGAGCCTGAAATATGTGGTTTTATGACTAATCAATACTCGGCTGGAAAACTTGCAATTCAGAAATGTGATAAATGTAGTGATGGTTATTTAATTGTAAAGAAAGGAAAAACTACGGGCTTTTTTCTTGGATGTACAAATTATAAAATTAATGGTACAGGCTGTAATAATACAGTTAGTAAACAGGATTATTATATGCAAATGGGATATAGCTTAGAAGAACCGAAATCTAAAAAAATAAATGATACATTTAATTCTCAACAAGTAGTAAATAAAAAAGAAAAAAATGTAGTTGTTCAGAGCAATTCTAAAACTGGAATTTATGCTGAGGTAATTTCAAGATATGCAAGTGAACTTCCTTTTAAATGGAATGCAAGTGATGAAGAGTATATTGATATCAAAAAGGCTAATGTTAAAGAAGTAGTATATAATGGGCTGGATTTAAATGAAGTTTTATTTAATGTTTTGAATGGATTGCAGAATGTAAGCAGGGTAAAGTATTATGGTGTGAATGTTTTTTGTGATTTCCTTAGAGGAATAGAGAATCAAAAGATTGTAGATAATAAATTATATGAGTTTCCAGAGTATGGAATGTATAATGTACTTTCATCAATTAAAATTAAAGCTTTAATAAATTGGATGATTAAAGAACATTATACTCTTAAAACAAAGGGGCAATATCCGGTTCTTCATTCTACATATGAAGGCCTTCATTATTCTGAAAGTATAACAGAAGGCAAACTTAAAAGGCTGAGAAAAATATTGGAAGAATTGGATTAACCAGAATAAATATAAAGGAATTGTAAAAATTACCTATGAACGCAAAAGAAGTTTTAAAATTTTATTTTGGATATGAATCATTTAAAACAGGACAAGAAGAAATAATTGAGGCGATTCTTTCTGGAAATGATGTGCTAGCGATCATGCCTACCGGGGCAGGAAAATCCATATGTTATCAGGTGCCGGCCTTGATCTTACCGGGGATCACTATAGTTATATCGCCGCTGATCTCTCTTATGCAGGATCAGGTAAAAGCTCTGAATGAAGCGGGGATACATGCGGGTTACATTAATTCATCATTATCTGAAACGCAGATAATGAAAGTCTACTCTTTAGCCCAAGAAGGAAAATTTAAAATATTATATGTTGCTCCAGAAAGACTTGAAAGTCTTGAATTTAGAAGCTTTGTCGAAAATGTGGAGATATCAATGGTCACTGTGGATGAAGCACATTGTATATCTCAGTGGGGACAGGACTTTAGACCGAGTTATCTTAAGATAATCGATTTTATTGATAGCTTAAGAAATAGACCTATCGTCAGTGCATTTACAGCGACAGCTACAGAGGAAGTAAAGACAGATATAGCCTGCGTATTAAAATTAAAGAATCCTAAAGTGGTTGTTACAGGATTTGACCGTGAAAACCTTTATTATGATGTGAAAAAACTAAAGAATAAAGATGCTTATGTCCTTGATTATATAAAGAGTCATCCAAATGAGAGCGGGATCATTTACGCTGCAACTAAAAAAAGAGTGGATGATCTATTTGAGTTACTTTTGGATAGTGGCATTTCAGCTGCAAAATATCATGCAGGTATGAGTAATGAAGATAGAAAGAATAATCAGAATGATTTTATTTTTGACAGGGTGCAGGTTATAGTTGCCACAAATGCATTCGGAATGGGAATCGATAAATCAAATGTCAGATTTGTGATCCATTACAATATGCCGCAGAGTATGGAGAATTATTATCAGGAGGCCGGGCGTGCAGGAAGAGACGGCGAAGCGGCGCAATGCATTCTGCTTTTTTCACCTCAGGATATTGTGATAAATAAATATCTCCTTGAACATAAAGAGTTTGCCGATGTTTCTTATGAAGATATAAATCTTATCATGGAAAGAGACATAAGAAGACTTCAGATCATGGAAGGCTATTGCAAAACGTCGGAGTGCCTTAGAAATTATATTCTTGATTATTTTGGAGAGAAGCGAAATGAACCATGCGACAATTGTGGAAACTGTAATAAAGATTTTAAAGAAATCGATATGACAGAGGAAGCAAAAACTGTCATTAATTGTGTATGGGAAGCCAAAGGCAGATTTGGCTTAAATATAATCTTAGGTACACTTCTTGGCGCAAACACAGCTAGAATTAGAGAGCTGGAAACATTTAAATATAAAACATATAAAGCACTTGAAAAATGTAACGAAGAGGATTTAAGGCTGCTTATAAATCAGCTGATATTAAAAGGTTACATTTGCCAGACGGCAGATAAATATAGCGTTTTACGCATGGGAAATATTGAGCCGCTTAAGGATCCAGCTACAAGGATCATGATCCGTAAAAGTACTGAAAGCGAAAATGAAAATAAAAATGAAACTACGAAAAAGCGACGCAGTAAAAAGACTGATGTTCTTACAAAGGCTGGATATGATTTATTTGAAAGGCTTCGCATGCTTCGTTTAACGATCGCAAGTGAAGAGGGACTACCACCATATATAATTTTTAATGATAAAACATTGATCGATATGGTGATAAAAACTCCGTTTGACAGAGCTCAAATGTTAAATGTATCCGGCATAGGTGAGGCAAAGTTTAGTAAATACGGTGAAAGATTTATTGAAGCTGTAAGAGAATTTGTGGATGAAAATCCTGGGGCGGTGACATTTATCAGCGATAGCAGGGATGCTGAGGCGGGGATTACTAGCAGTAAAGATGCTGAGGCAGGGATTACTAGCAGCGCTAGCGAAAAAGCCGCAGCTTCTAGAGGCGGAACCAAGAGAAAATCAAGGAAAACCAAGAAAGAGTTTTACTTAAATCCAGAAGACATAGATAAGTTTGAATATAAGGATCTTTGCAATATAATCGAGATCAGGGACGAGCTAAAAAGAATATCTTCGGCAGAGAATATTAAGCAGTTATTTGGAACGGATATTTTAAGGTTTTTAACAGATTTAGGATATGTAAATGAAGTCCTGACGGATGGAAGGCTGGTAAAACAAGCAACAGAGACAGGGGTTTCTAAAGGCATTATTTCAGTAGAAAGAATAAGTGAAAAAGGAAATGCCTACGAAGTGCTGATGTATCCTGCGGAAGTGCAAAAAGAGATAGTGGAACACTATGTTAGAAAGAAAGAAGGAATATAGTAACGTTATAGTTGGAAAGAAAGTAGAAACACAGCAACGCTATAGTTGGAAAAAATAGAAACACGGGGCTAATTTATGAATTTCATTTTACCAGAATCAGATGATTTAAAAATTGAATATTTTGGGCATCTTTTTGATAACACCAGCGAGTGCTACAAGTTGTTCTGGTTTCAGGTAATCGTTGAGAAAATCCTTGCAGGGCAGACTGAAGCTTCATATGAGGAGATAATAGACGAGATGATTGCTGACGCCTGGTACATGGTGGCGGAGTATCATTTGAACTTGGGACCTAGGGACAATCTTGAATTTGCAGTTAATCGACTGGTGGAGATTTCCAACTTCAAATCATCAGAAAATAAAGCAGTTCTTCTGGAATTTATTAGAAATTGTAAGGATTCAGAGGTCATAAGATATAAAAGGACTCTGACTAAAAATGTTCCTTACCGTTTGCAGGCTCCATTTCTTGATATGAAAACCGATGATTGGAAGGTTGGAGAAAGGCTGCTGATTGAAAGAATCAATAGATATAATAACTTAATTTACACATTTGATCAGATGGACGGACTGAAAACTAAGATCCATTTTGATGAAAAATGGAGCCAGTACATTAAAAAGAATCAGGTTATCATTAAGGGCTGGCTCAAATACAATCTGGTGGAATACATCCAGCGGAGGAATCCAAATGTTCCCGGAATTATCGAAAAGCTTTATCCTGCGCAGGAGCGAAAGCTGGAGGATGTGCAGAAATACTGGAAGAAGATCATGGCAATACATCCGGTGCTTGAAATTTACGGAAACACCGAGCTTCAGGAAAATGAAATCTCGATAGATCATTTTGTCCCTTGGTCATACGTTGCAAATGATGAAATCTGGAATCTTCATCCAACAACCAGAAGCATTAATTCAGCTAAGAGCAACAATCTTCCTAAATGGGACATTTATTTTAAGAAGCTGTCGGAGATAGAATACCTGTCCTATCAGCTGATGTGGCAATATGAGGGAATCCATAAAGAGTTCGATAAGGTGAAAAAAAAGCACCTTAATTCTTCAATGGTAGAGGGCAGGCTATACGCCCCAGAGCTTTCCGTGGAAAAGTTCAGAAACAGGCTGCAAGAGATAGTGCTTCCTGTGTACCAGTCAGCAAAGTCAGCTGGGTTTAGGGAATGGGAGTATGGGAGATAAGAATAAGTAGCTTAGCAGCTCAATAATTAATTTGATGGTTTTCGTAATTGATAAAGGAGAAGGTGGAGTATGTCAAAAAATGAAGAAAAAAGAATTAATGAAATATTTCCTATTATTGAAGAAACATTAAAAGGTTCAAGTTATAGTTCGGAAAAAAATAAGACTAATATTAATGTGGTTAGAAATAATGATATCATTACGGCTATTTATAGTAGAAAAGACTATGTTAGGTTTGAGGCAAAAATGGAAAAGGAAGAGTACCATTATATAAAAAAATTAGATGGTACAAATCTGATTTTAAAAGAGCCCCAAGCACATATTGATAGTAAAAAAAATATATATGTTTTTTATGTTTCGGATAGGAATTTAGAATGTGTTTTAAGAAGACTATTTAATGATAATCCAATAGAAAATGAAGATAATAATCAGATAAAGATTCAAGCTGAATTAAAGGTGGATCAGGAAATTATCGATGAAATAGAAAACTCGAATTTGGTGGGGGTAGAGAAAGAAGCTCTTGTTAGAGTAAGAGTTAATCAAGGTTTTTTTAGAGATAAGCTGTTGAAAAAATATAATAAATGTTGTTTATGCAATGTTAAATGCAAGAAACTGTTGATAGCTAGTCATATTAAGCCTTGGACTGCAAGTAATAAAAATGAAAAGTTAGATGAAAATAATGGTTTTCTGCTGTGTCCTAATCATGATGCTTTATTTGATAAAGGGTTTATAACTTTTGAAGATGATGGAAAGATCAAGATATCCAAATTGTTGTCAGAGCAGGATAAGATATTTCTTAATGTTAAAAATGATATGAAGATAGCATTAAATGATGAAAATAGAAAGTATCTAGAATATCATAGAAATCTTCATAAAGATAAATTTAATTAAATATATTGGATTTATATGAGGGGGCAATTATGTTTATATTTTTTGCAAGTATATATTTTGTTAGTTTTGTGGCATTTGTTGTTTTACTTATAAAGTTCATTAAGGAAAAAAAGTCAGGAATAAATATAAGTGATACTAAAAAGAAATTTTGTATTGTTTCGGTAGTATTTTTAATTTCAATGATTTTGGTAATAATAACTTCACCTGCTTCTGACCAAAAGAATTCTATTGATAATAAAGATAATGTTTCTGTAGAAGAATCAGATGGTTCAAATGACAAAGCAGATATAAAGAGAATCAAAAAAGAACTAAAAGAGAAATATGATATTTCTGAACCGAGTTCTTTTGTACAAGGTGATGTAACAGGAAAATGGAGAGTATTGGTTGTGGCAAATAGTACACCTCCATCAGAATATGCTGTTGACTATGCAAGAGCATATATTGAGAATACTGATACTACAATTCATTATATTGTAAATTTTTCTTTAAAGACAACTAGTCAGATCCAGATATCATTTGGAATTGTATCTGTTAAAACAACAGAGTACGTTGATAAAGAGGAGCATAATGCTAAGATAATTGGTGAGGGAATGCTTCTTGGAGAGGATTATTATAAGTTAGAAACTGGGGAAAAGATTACGGCTGAGGCTGATCCAAATGCTGGAACGGTAGATGGAGAAACACTAATTACAGCGGTAAAAGATACAATTACTGGGGCAGTCGGTAAAAACAAGGAAATTGTAGATGTGACATTTGATGGTAAAAATCTTTGTATTATAGTAGATGTGTCAAATGTAGATACAAGCCAATTAACCGCGAAGGAAATTGCAGAGTCTCGAATTTCATCAATAACACAAAAAATACTTGATCTTGGAGATAAATATCAAAATACTTGGGAAACGATTACTATTGATTTTGGAAGTGAAGGTAAAGTTACATTTAACAAGAAAGATATTAAAAATGAAGGATTAGGAAAATACTTTGATGTTCCTGCGGGAGTATTAGACTAATATTAACTATTATATGAGGATGGGTAAAAAAAATATGGAAAGAAAATATAATACTGAATATATAAACTATGTTAGGCATGGGGAATCAGCGGCTGTGTTTATAACAAGAGATATAGCTAAGGAAATTCCTACAGATGGTATGTGGATTGCTGTTGTTGATGGTGAAAATAAGAGGCGAAAAGATGGACGATGGGATTTTAAGTATTTTATCATAGAGTTATTTCCGAGAATAATAAATCCTGACTATTCTAAATGTATTTCTGAAGAAGACAAAAAATATACAACATGGGAAACGGCACATATTGATATTGAAAAACAACGTAGTAAAGGATATCACGGTGTAAAATATAAAGTTATCCCTTGCTTAGTAAATCGTAATAAGGATAGGTTTATAGTAAAAAAGGCTGCTTGGAATAATAGATTTAATCAATGGGTACCTGATAGATGCTTTGGTTCTTCATGTGAATGGAGAGAAAGAAAAATTCCCGTTGACCCTAAATGGGAGTATGAAATTGTATCAGTTAAGAAACTATAACTATATGCTGTAAGAATATATGTAAGTTTTATTGAGATGACAAGTGGTTATAAATAAAAGGTAAATGAAGAGTGAGGAAATATGTTTTCATCAGATAAACCAATTAATTCAAATAAAGAAGATGAACTTAATAGAACAACATTTTCTAAAATGTTGGCTAAAGCTATATTATGTTATAAAAAAGAGGATACTCTTGTGCTAGGCTTATGTGGTAGCTGGGGAAGTGGTAAAAGTTCTATAATAAATCTTGTTTTAGAAGATATAGATAATAGAA